>NZ_JBJGYS010000026.1:0-75261 GCF_054050115.1 Geodermatophilus sp. SYSU D00708
GCTGACCGCCGACTTCGGCCTGGTCCGCGCCGCCGTCGGCGACCGGCACGGCAACCTGGTGTTCCACGAGTCGGCGCGCAACTTCAACCCGCTGGCCGGCATGGCCGCCCGCGTCTGCATCGCCGAGATCGAGACCCTGGTCGAGCCCGGCGAGATCCGCCCCGAGGACGTGCACCTGCCCGGGGTGTTCGTCGACCGGGTGGTGCGCGCCCGCCCGGATGACAAGAAGATCGAGAAGCTCACCACCCGCCCCCGCCCCGCCGCCGGCGCCGCGCCGGCCGCCGCCGGGGACGAGGCCGTGCAGGAAGGCAACTGACCGATGGCCCTGACCCGCGACGAGCTCGCCGCCCGCGTCGCCGCCGAGCTCGAGGACGGCCAGTACGTCAACCTCGGCATCGGCATGCCCACCCTGGTGCCCAACCACGTGCCCGAGACCGTGCACGTGGTGCTGCACTCGGAGAACGGCATCCTGGGCGTGGGCCCCTATCCGTTCGCCGGCGAGGAGGACCCGGACCTGATCAACGCCGGCAAGGAGACCGTCACCATCCTGCCCGGCGCGTCCTTCTTCGACTCCGCCACCTCGTTCGCGATGATCCGCGGCCGCCACCTCGACGTCGCGGTGCTCGGCGCGATGCAGGTCAACCCGCGCGGAGACCTGGCCAACTGGCTGATCCCGGGCAAGATGGTCAACGGCATGGGCGGCGCGATGGACCTCGTCCACGGCGCCCGCCGAGTGATCATCATGATGGAGCACACCGCCCGCGACGGCTCCCCCAAGCTCGTCGCCGAGTGCACCCTGCCGCTGACCGGCAAGGCCTGCGTGGACCGGATCATCACCGACCTGGCCGTCATCGACATCACCCCGGCCGGGTTCACCCTGCGCGAGACCGCCCCCGGCGTGACCGCCGAACAGGTCGCCCAGGCCACCGGCGCCCCCCTCACCCTCGCCGACGACCTCACCGAGATGACCCTCCCCGCCACCGTCTGAGGCCCGACCGGCAGGGACGAGGCCGCGTGACGTTCTCGGTCGTCGCCCGCGACCCGGCGACCGGGGAGCTGGGCATCGCGGTCTCGTCGTGCATCCTCGCGGTCGGCCGGGCGGTGCCCAGCGTGCGCCCGGGCGTCGGCGTCGTCGCCGTCCAGGCACGCAGCCGGCGCGGCCTCGGGCCGGCGCTGCTGGGCGGGCTGGAGCGCGGCGAGAGCCCGGACGGGCTGGTGCGGGCCGCCGCCCACGCCGCCGAGGACGTCGACCGGCAGATCGCCGTCCTGGACGCGTCCGGGGCGGTGGCCGCCGACACCGGGCGCGGCTCGTTCCCGGTCAGCGGCCACCTCGTCGGCGACCAGTGCAGCGTGCAGGGCAACATGCTCGCCTCCCCCGAGGTGCTGCCGGCGATGGCCCAGGCGTTCGCCGCCGCGCGCGGCGACCTGCCCGACCGGCTGCTCGCCGCGCTCACTGCCGGGCAGGACGCCGGCGGGGACCTGCGCGGCCGGCAGTCCGCGGCGCTCCTCGTGGTCAGCGGCGACCCCGCCACCGACGAGGACGACGGCGTGCGGATGGACCTGCGCGTCGACGACTCCGGCGACCCGGTGGCGCAGCTGCGCATGCTGCGCAACCTGCAGCGGGCCTACGACGAGCGCGACTACGAGCACCTGGCGCTGTTCGCGCCCGAGGGCGCCCGCGACCTCTACGCCGCGCTGGCCGCCTCGCAGCGCGGCGACCGGGCCGGCGCCCGGGCCGCGCTGGAGGCGATGCGGGCCCGGCCGGGCTGGTCGGCCTGGCTGGCCGCGATGGCCGGCGACGCCCGCCTCTCGGGGGTGTCCCGGCTGCTGGAGTGACCGGCGGTCCGGCTCGTCAGAGGGTGTCCGGCCGCAGCCGGGCCAGGGCCGCGGGGTCGACCTCGCGGTCGTGCAGGGGCAGGACCAGCTCGGTGACGACGTCGGCCAGCTCGGCCACCCGCAGGTGCAGCCGGCGCTCCTGGTGCAGGCCGTCCCGCAGCCGGGCGACCTCCGCGGCCAGCCCGCCGTCGCGCGCGTCGGGCGGGCCGTCGATGCGCTCCTCGGTCCGGGCCGCGCGCTGCTCGAGGTCGTCGAGCCGCCGCACCGCCTCGGCCAGCTGCTCGCGCAGCTCGGTGTTCTCCCGGCGGAGCCGCTCGTCCTCCTCGCGCAGGCGGGCGAACTCCTCCTGGAGCCCGCGCAGCTGCCCCTCGAGCTCCAGGCCGGCCGGGGCGAGGACCCGGCGGACGACGCGCGCCGGGCCGGCGAGGGCCGAGCGGCGCGGGGCGGGGTCGGGGATGGTCATCGGGTCCTCCGTCGGAACGTCGTCCGCCACGACTCGACCAGCCGCTCCTCCGGGGCGCCGAACCAGGTCATCGGCTCGACGACCCGGACGGCCTCGTCGAGGACCAGCCGGTGCCGGCCCGCTTCCTCGACGACCTGCTCCAGGGTCAGGTGGCGGTGGGGGGCGATCCCCGGGTAGCCGCGGTCGGCGACCAGGTCGAAGCTCGCGGCGCCGCCGCGGCGCAGCAGCACGCCGCACAGCCGGAGGACGTGGTCGCGGCCGCGGTCCTCGAGCGCGTTGAGCAGCCGCCGGCCGAACACGGTCCACGGGCCGGGCGTGGCCGTGCACTCGGCGGCGAGCCGCAGCACGGCGCGCAGGTCGAGCAGGTTGACCACGTCGGCGGTGACGGCCAGGTCGTCGCGCCCGGCCAGCGCCTGGCGCAGGACGGCGACCGCGTGCCGGGAGAAGTCGACCGCGTGCACCGTCCGGCCGGCCGCACCGAGGGCGAGCGCGTCGCCGCCCAGGCCGCAGCCGAGCTCCAACAGCCGCTCCCCCGGCGGTGTCCGGTCGTCCACCCAGCGGGCGAACGCGCTGGCCCGGGGAGCCGGGCGGGGGGCGACGGGGGCGAGGAGGACCTCGTCCTCCCACGGCTCTCGCTCGACGTTGTAGTCGGCGAACCAGCCGTAGAAGCGGTCGGCCGTCGCCGGGGGGATGTCGAAGGTGAAGCCCGGGTCGGGGGTGCGCCAGCCGGGCCCGTAGATGGTCTCCAGCATGAACTCGGGGTCCGCGGGCGCCGGTTCGGGGCGCCCCTCGACCTGCACGGTCCCCGGCGGGAGCAGGCGCTCCTCCCCGGCGTCCGTGCCGATCCCGAAGTGCTGGTACCACCGGCCCTCCAGCCGGAAGCCGGTGAACACGTCGACGTAGTGGTCCTCCACGCCCTCGTGCTCGACGAGGACCTGCAGGTGGCCGGCGGAGAGCCGGACGACCGGGAACCCCGCCGCCCGCAGGGCCCGGCCCAGCGCGAAGGACTCCAGGACGACGTCGGCCGGGTGCGCCGCCCGGCTCAGGTAGGCGAGGTCGGCGTCGTCGTCGTGCGGGAGCAGCCGGCCACCCTCCCGGACCGGGCCCAGCAGCGTCCCGCCGGTGACGTAGACCCGGGGCCCGAGGTGCTCGGTGACGACGTCGCGGATGCGGTCCATCGAGTCGAGCATCCGCCCGACCAGGCCGGGGTCGGCGTCGGCGAGCGCGTGCCCGAGCCGGCCCCACTTGTTGACCACCAGCGGCCGGCCGTGGCGGTCGGCGAGGTGCACCGGCCCGGAACCCCCGCCCAGGTCGACCGTCGCCTCGGGGCCGTGGGTCGCGCCGCTCGGCGTCAGCCGGATCCGCGCCCGCCCGCGCAGCCAGGGCACCAGCGCGGCCGGCCACTCCTGGAAGCGCAGCGACTCCGGCGCGGGGCCCTCGGGCCGCAGCTCCGGCGGGACCGGCGTCGTCCCGGGACGGAACGACCAGATCCGCCGTCCGTCGAGGTCGACGTCGACGGCGCCGTCCCCGGTCGCGGGGTCGGCGCCGTCGACCTCGTAGACGAGGCCGGAGTCCGTGGGCCAGACCGAGAGGATGCGTCGCATGACTCAGGGCGCTGCCGGCGCGGGGCGCCGGGCTCAGACCGCCCAGGCCCCGATCGCCACGATCGTCACCCAGACGACGCCGAGCACCAGCAGCCCGCGGTCGCCGAGCACGATCTCCTCCGGCGCGCCGGCGCTGCCGCGGTCGACGTCGACGGCGTAGCGCAGCAAGGCCAGTACGAACGGCGCGATGGACAGCGTCTGCCAGGGGAAGCCGTGGGTGGCCTCGACCATCTCGAAGGCCCACAGGCTGTACGCGGTGCAGGTCACGCCCGCCGAGAGGCTCCATACGAAGCGCAGGTAGCTCGGCGAGTACGACCGCAGGGAGCGCCGGGTCTCCCCGGCGTCGCCCAGCGCCTCGGCCTCGGCGTACCGCTTCCCGGCCACCATGAACAGCGCGCCGAAGGCGGCCACGAGCAGGAACCACTGGGACAGCGCGATGCCCGCCGCCGCGCCCCCGGCGACGCCCCGCAGCAGGAACCCGGAGGCCACCGCGGCGAGGTCGATGACCGGCTGGTCCTTGAGCCAGAACGAGTAGGCCAGCGAGATCGCGACGTAGGCGCCCAGGACCCCGGCCAGCGCCGGCCGGGTCAGCAGCAGCGCGCCGGCCAGCGACCCGGCGAGCAACGCGACGCCCGCGACCAGCGCGACCGGAACGGGGACGGTGCCGGCGGCCACCGGCCGGGATCGCTTGCGCGGGTGCCGCCGGTCCTCGGCGACGTCCCGGACGTCGTTGACCAGGTAGACCCCGCCCGCGGCCAGGCAGAACAGGGCGAAGGCCAGCACCGTGGGGCCCAGCACGTCGGCGTCGAGCACCTGTCCGGAGGCCAGCGGGGCGGCGAAGACCAGCACGTTCTTGACCCACTGCCGCGGGCGCACGGCCCGCACCAGCCCGCCGGCGACGGTGACCGGGGTGCGCCGCGGCGCGGTACCCGGAACCGGCGGGGCGACGGCCGGCAGCTCCGGCTGCACGGCGGTGTTCGCCTCGAAGCGCACGTGGGCGGCGCGCGTGGCGGCCGTGCCGTCGGTCTCCACCCGGCCTCCTCCCTCGTGCGGTCCTGCGGTCGTCCGTATCAGTGCACCCTCTCAGCCGGGGGCAAACAACCCCAGGTCGCCCCCGTGTCGCTAGACCGGTGGCCCGGCCCACCCCGCTCGGGTCACGCGGCTGCTCACCAGGTCGTAGCCGTCGGTCGGGTACGGGACGACGAACCGGAAGACCTGCAGGTCGCGCACGTTCGGCGCCGAGGGCATGAACGCGGCCAGCTCGGTGCTGCCCGACGTCCGCTGCACCGGGGCGAACAGCCCGCCCCGCGGCACCGTCCAGGTGCTCTCGGTGATGCCGTAGCCGGTGACGCCGTTGCGCCAGACGACCCCGTACTCCGGCGGCTCGGTGATCCCGTGACGGATCACCGGGAGGTGCTGGCACGGGAAGAGGAAGGAGACCTGCCACGCCACGGCGACGGTCGCGTCCGCCGGCAGGTAGTCGCGCAGCGGCACCAGCGGCAGGACCGACGGCCCGGTGAAGGCCAGCCAGCCGCCCGGCCCGCCGCTGGCGTCCTGCGCCACCAGCCGCAGCGCCGTCGCGCCGTCCGCCCGCGCCACCGCCACGTCGAGGGGGAAGGTGCGCCACACCGGTGAGCCGACGACGTCGGTCAGCTCCTGGGTCCGCACGACCCGCGGGTCGTCTCCCCCGCCGTCGGCGGCGAACTGCACCTCCAGCCGGTTGCCGCCGTCCAGCCGGCCCGCGGCGAGCACGGCGAGGAGGTCGTCGCCCTCCACGGCCGGCAGGTCGAACCACGGGGTGGTCGTGCTGCCGGTGAGGTCCTCGGACCCGCCCCCGCCCGGCAGGCTCCCCCAGGTCTCCGTCGCGACGCCGGTCCCCGGCTCGGCCGGGGGGACGCCGGGCGCGAACCACCCGCCGCCGCGGACGAACGGTGCGCCCGGCTCCGGCGCCGGTGTGCGGGCCGGCACGGGGCGGGCCGCGGAGACGTCGAAGACCCGCAGCGCGTCGGCGGCCCCGCAGTCCTCGGCGAGCGGGTCGGTCAGCGCGTCGGCCCACGGGGAGTACCCGTCCAGCGTCCGGGCCGTCGCCAACCCGAAGCTGCCGACCAGGTAGCCCAGCGAGGTCCCCAGGAACAGCAGGACCAGCAGCGGCGCGGCCAGCGTCCAGGCCGGCCCACGGCCGCCCCGCCGGCGCAGGTGGCGGCGGGCGAGGAGCACCAGGACGACCGCGACGGCGCCCCACAGCAGCGGGTTGTCGAAGCGGAGCGGCCCCACGTGCGGGGCCTCCTGGGGGTTGGGCAGCCCGGGCAGCCACGAGTAGGCGTACTCGTTCTGCCCGTGCAGGGCCAGCGCGGCCGCGACCGCCAGCGAGCCGAGGGCGACCACCGGCAGCGCCGGCCCGGCCGTCCGCCCGCCGGTGAGCCGCCGTACCAGCACGGGCAGGGCGACGAGGAACAGCGCGAGGAACGCGGGGCCGAGGCCGGCCAGCGCGCCGAAGTGGTGGGTCCACTTGCTGGGTGTCAGCCAGAGCAGCAGGAACGCCGCGGTCAGCGAGCCGCCGGCCAGGGTGAGCAGGGCCGGCAGCCGGTCCCCGCGCCCCCGCGCGGCCGCCGCGGCCAGCCAGAACCAGACCAGCAGCACGATGCCGACGAGGACCGCGGCCCGGCGGCCGTAGGCACCCATCGGGTTGCTGGCGAGCAGGAAGCCGTAGCGCTGGTACTCACCGGTCCAGTCGTCCTGCGCCTGGATGGACAGGAAGACCGCCTGGCCGCGGAGGAAGTCGTGGAGGGTGCCGTCGGCGAAGGCGGCGGCGCTCGCGAGGGCGCCGGGGGCCACGACCAGCGCGGTGCGGGTGAGCCGCTCCCGCCACGGCTGCCCGCCGGCCACCAGCGGGACCAGCCGCGGCAGGGACGCGACCAGCGGCGCCAGCGCCACGAAGCCGGTCGGGTGGACCACGACCGCCATGGCCGCCAGGCCGACCCCCAGCGCGAGCGGCAGCAGCCGGCCGGTGCGCAGGGCCGCGGCCACCGCCGTCATCGTCGCCAGCGCGAGGAGGCCGACCACCGCCTCCGGCCGGACCCCCATGCCGTAGGGCAGCCACCAGGCCAGGAAGGTCGCCGCCAGGACGACGACGACGGCCAGCCGCGCGGCGCGCCGCCCCGCCCACTCGTCCGGCAGGCCGCCCGGGCGGGTGACGAACCGGCGCAGCAGCACCCACGTGCCCAGGCCGACCAGCAGCGCCGGCACCCGCAGCAGGACGGGGCTCGTGCCGACCTGCTGCCACCAGCCGAGCAGCCGGTAGAACCAGGTGAACGGCGTGAACGACTGGTTGAGGATCTGGTAGTAGTTCCCGACGAACCCCTCCGCCGAGGCGTTGCGGGCCATCGCCGCGTAGTAGCCGTCGTCGTCCGACAGCGGCGCGATGAACCACCACAGCAGCAGCGTGCCGACGACCAGCACGTCCACGACGCGGGCCGGCCACCCCGGGGAGGGCCCCCGGTCGGCCGGGGCCGGCCGCGGCAGCCCCCGCTCGCGCCGCCACAGCGCGACCAGCGCCCCCGCGGCTGAGAGCAGCAGCACGGCCACCAGCACGCCCTTGACCGCGGTCGGCGTGGTGTTGAACTGGTCGTCGACGGTCACCTGCACGCGCAGGTCGTCGACGGTGGGCAGCCGCGGCACGCTGGTGGCCAGCACGTCGACGTCGGGCAGGGTGTCGGGCCCGTCGGCGACGGGGAACGAGGCGAGCCGGAGGCCGTCGCGCGTGACCGACAGGCCGGCCCGCGAGGCCTCGACGCCATAGGCGCAGTCCCCGCCGCGGACCGGCTCGGCCAGCAGTTCCTGACCACGGGCCAGGACGCGCAGCGTGCCGTCCCGGGCGGTGACGAGCAGGCCGTCGGTCTCCGCGGCGGGGTGGCCGGGGACGAGGGTCGAGACGACGACGCCCTCGGGGGTGGGCGCCGCGGCGGCCCCCGCCGCGCAGCTGAACCGGACGTCGAGGGCCAGCGGCTCCTGGTTGGTGAGCTCGACGATCGTGGCGGCGGGCCG
Organism: Geodermatophilus sp. SYSU D00708; assembly: GCF_054050115.1. Taxonomy (NCBI): domain Bacteria; kingdom Bacillati; phylum Actinomycetota; class Actinomycetes; order Geodermatophilales; family Geodermatophilaceae; genus Geodermatophilus; species Geodermatophilus sp. SYSU D00708. The sequence goes on from NZ_JBJGYS010000026.1 coordinate 7,948, forward strand.
CTGCGGGTCCTGCGGCCAGCTCACCGTGGGGACGCTCATCTCCACGGGGGCGAGCGGCAGCGCGACCGCGCAGAGCACCGCGAGCAGGGCCAGCAGCAGCGGCACCACCCCGCGCAGCCGCCGGGCCGGGCGGGGCGCGGGCTCCTCCCCGGGGACGGCGCCGGCTCGGTCGAGGTCGACCACGTCCACCGGCCATCCTCCTGGGGTTCCTCGGGGGCAGACGATCAGTAGACACCCTGGCGGGGTGCGGGCACCGCGCGGGCGGCCCGGCCCCGATACCGTCCTGGGCGTGACTGCGCAGGAGACCCGGCCCCGACCGGCCGGACCGGCGCGCTGACCGCCGGCCGGAGCGGGACGCCGGCCGCCGCCCCCGGACGCAGGCGCCTGCTGCCCTCGCTCAGCTGGATGGCGGCCTGCCTGGCGGTGTCCGGGGTGCTCACCTACGGCTACCTCGCGCTGCCGGCCCGGGCCCTGCCGGCCGCGGAGTACGCGGACTTCGGCGCCTACTGGTCCCTGGCCCTGGTCGTCGGCTTCGGGGTGTTCCTCCCGTTGGAGGTGGAGCTGACCCGGCTGCTGCACGACCGGCCGCCGGGGGGTGCGCTGCCCCGCGGGACGCTGCCCGCCGCCGCGCTGCTGACCGGGCTGAGTGCCGCCGTCCTGCTGGCCGCCTGGCCGCTGCTGTCCCCGGCGCTGGGCGGCCGGGTGGGGCTGCTGCTGGCCCTCCTGGCCGTGTGCGCCGTCTCGGCCGGGCAGTTCGTGCTGCGCGGGCTGCTGATGGCCCGCGGCGCCGCCGGCCGGTACGGCGCGGTCCTGGTGGCCGACGGCGCGCTGCGGGTCGCCGGCGCGGCGGCGGTGGCCGCCCTGGCCGACCCGCCCTCGGTCGAGGCCTTCGGCTGGACCCTGGTGGCCGCGCTGGCCCTGGCGCACCTCCCGCTGCTGGCCCGGTTGCTCTCGACCGGCCGGCGTGCGGCCGGCACCGCGGCGCCGCGCCCGCGGCTGGCCCTGGCCGACCTCGGGCACCTGGTGGTCGGGGCGCTGTGCGCCCAGGCGCTGCTCAACGCGGCGCCGGTGCTGGTGACCGGGGCGGCCGAGCCCGACGAGCGGGCCGTCGCGGCGGCGTTCGTCGCCGCCTTCACCCTGGTGCGGCTCCCCCTGTTCGTCGTCGTCCCGCTGCAGAGCGCGCTCATCCGGCCGCTGGCCGCCGTCGGCGTGTCCGGCGACCGCGGCCGGCTGCGGCGGCTGCTGCTCGGCTGGGCCGGGCTGGTCGCCGCCGGGGCCGGCGTCGCCGCCGTCGTCGGGGCCCTGGCCGGCCCGCCGGTGGTCGCCCTGCTGTTCGGGCCCCGCTACGTGCTGCCCGGCGCGGACGTCGCCGTCCTGGCCGCCGGCAGCGTCGTCCACCTCGGGCTGCTGGTCACCAGCCAGGCGCTCGTGGCCGGCGGCCGCCACCGGGACAGCGCGATCGGGTGGGCGGTGGGCCTGGTGGCCGCGGCCGTGCTCTTCTGGGTGGTGCCGGACCTCGTGGCCCGCGCGGCGCTGGCGTTCGCGGGGGGCTCGGCGGCCGCCCTGGCCTGGACCGGTTCGGTCCTGTTCCGCTCGGCGGGGGCCGGCGGGGACGCCACGTTCGACCGACGGGAGGACCTCCGGTGACCGACCGGCTCGACGTGCTGATCGCGCTGGACTACTACGCGCCCTACGTCAGCGGCCTCACCAACGTCGCCCGCGACGTCGCCGAGGGCCTGGTCGAGCGCGGTCACCGGGTCCGGGTGGTCGCCAGCCGGCACGACCGGCGGCTGCCGGCCCGGGAGGTGCGCAACGGCGTCGAGGTCGAGCGGGCCCCGGTGCTGGCGCGGCTGGGCAAGGGCGTGGTCAGCCCCGACCTGGTGCGGCGGGTGCGCGCCGCGGCCCGGACGGCGTCGGTGACCAACCTCCACCTCCCCATGCCCGAGGCCGCGCTGCTGGCCCGGCTCGGCTCGTCCCTCGTCGCCACCTACCACTGCGACGTCAGCCTGCCTCCGGGCCCGCGCAACCGCGTCCAGACGTGGGGCGTGGACCTGGCCAGCCGGCAGACCCTGCGCCGCAGCGACCGGGTCGTCGTCTCCAGCGAGGACTACGCGCGGTCCAGCCGGCTGTGGCCGGCGATGGCCGGCCGGACGGCGGTCATCCCGCCGCCCTGCCTGGACCGCCCGGCCGGGGTGCCCCGGTTCCGGGACGGCACCGGCCTGCACGTCGGGTTCCTCGGCCGGATCGTCGAGGAGAAGGGCCTGCAGTACCTGGTGCGGGGCTTCCGCACGCTCGCCGACCCGGACGCCCGGCTGCTCATCGGCGGGGACTTCACCGACGTGGCCGGCGGCTCGGTCGTCGACGAGGTGCGCGCCGTGGCCGCCGGCGACCCGCGCATCCGGCTGCTCGGCTTCCTGCCCGAGGAGGACATCGCCGACCTCTACGCCTCCATCGACGTGTTCGCGCTGCCGTCGGTCAACGCGTTCGAGGCCTTCGGCATCGTGCAGGTCGAGGCGATGCTGGCCGGGGTCCCCGTGCTGGCCAGCGACCTGCCCGGCGTCCGCACGCCGGTGCGGGAGACCGGCTTCGGCGCCGTCGTCCCCCCGCGGGACGCCGCCGCGATCGCGGCGGGGCTGGCCCGGCTGGCCGCGGCCCGGCCCGACCCGGAGCAGGGCCGGGCACGGGCGCGGGAGCGCTACGCCCTGTCGACGGTGCTGGACGCCTACGAGGCGCTGTTCACGTCCGTCGCCGGTCGCTGACGGCCGCCGCAGCAGGCGCCGGCCGAGCCGTCACGCCGACGCCCGCACGACGGGCAGGCCGGCGGCGGCCCACTCGGGCAGCCCGTCGACCAGCCGCAGCGCCGGCCGGCCGGCGGCGGTGAGCGCGCGCACGGCGGCGTCGGCGTAGGCGCACAGCGGGCCGCGGCAGTAGGCGACGACAGGCCGGCCGCCGGGCAGGTCGGCCAGCCGGGCCTCGAGCTGGTCCGGTGGGACGTTCACCGCGCCGGGCAGGTGGCCGGCGGCGTACTCGGCCGGTGGCCGGACGTCGAGGACCACGACCTCCCCGCCGCGCATCCGCGCCAGCAGCTCCTCGCGGGTGATCAGAGCCAGCCGTGATCGGTCGCCGAGATAGGCGGCGGTGAGCTCGTCGATCCGGGCGACGTGCGCGCCGGCGACCGCGCGCACCGACCGCCACAGCGCACCGACCGCCTCGCCGGCCAGCGAGTAGTACACCCGGGCCCCCTCGCGGCGGGTGCGGACCAGCCCGGCGCGCAGCAGGAACTGCAGGTGCTGGCTGGTGTTGGCCATCGACTGGCCGATCTGACCGGCGAGCTCCTCCACGCTGCGCTCCCCCTGCGCGAGGACGTCGACCAGCTCGGCACGCCGCCCGTTGCCCAGCGCCTTCGCGACCGAGGCCAGCCCGTCGTAGAGCGCATCCTTCGCCTGCCGGTCCCGCACTCGACCTCCTCGTTCAAGCGATCTCTTGACACCTTACGACAACCGCGACATCGTTCGGGCGTTCCCTCGAGCGAGGAGGGGCCATGGCTCCTGAGCTCGTACCGGTCGTCGACGACGGCCTGGGCAACACGACCTGGCTGGTCGGGCTCGGCGACGGCCGGGCACTGGTCGTCGACGCCAGCCGCGACCTGCGCGCCGTGCACGCGGCGGCCCGGGCGCGCGACTGGAGCGTCGCGTTCGCCGCCGACACGCACCTACACGCCGACTTCGTCACCGGCGCGGTCGACCTGGCCGCCGGTGGTGCACGGCTGCTCGCCTCCGCCGCGGGCTCCCGGGCCTACACCCACCACGGCCTGAGCGACGGCGACGAGGTGGACCTCGGCGGGCTGACGCTGCGCGCGCTCGGGACGCCCGGGCACACCGGCGAGCACCTCGCCTACCTGCTCGCCGACGGCGACCGCCCCCTCGGGGTGTTCACCGGTGGCTCCCTGCTCGTCGGCGCGGCGGCGCGCACCGACCTGGTCGACCCCGACCGCACCGAGGAGCTGGCCCGGGCCCAGTACGCGTCGCTCCGACGGCTGGCCACCCTGCCCGACGAGGTCCAGGTGTGGCCCACCCACGGCGCCGGCTCGTTCTGCTCGGCCCCGCCCGGTGCGGCGCGCAGCAGCACCATCGGGCGTGAGAAGGTGACCAACCCGCTGCTGGCCACTGCGGACGAGGATGCCTTCGTCGGCCGGCTGCTGGGCAGCCTCGGCACGTTCCCGGCGCACTTCCGGCGGCTGGCCGAGGTCAACCGGCGCGGCCCGGCCCCGCTCACGGCCGACGCCTGCCTCGCCCGCCTGACCGTCCCCCAGGTCCTGGCCGCACGGGCTGCCGGGGCGGAGGTCGTCGACGTCCGCCCGCCCACCACGTACGCCGCCGGGCACGTCCCCAGCTCGTTGGCCATCAGCCTGCGGCCGGTGTTCGCCACCTGGCTGGGCTGGCTGGTCCCCGACCCGGCCACCCCCCTGGTGTTCGTGCGGCGGGCCGAGCAGGACCCGGACGAGGTGGTCTGGCAGGCCCGCAAGGTCGGCTACGACGTCCTCGCCGGCGAGCTGGCCGGTGGCGTCGCCGCCTGGGCCGCAGCCGGGCAGCCGGTCGCCACGGTCCCGCTGCTGCAGCCCGGGCAGGTGGACCCCGCGCGCGTCCTCGACGTCCGGCAGGACCGCGAGTACGCGGGCGGACACCTGCCCTCGGCACGCCACGTGGAACTCGGCGCGCTGCCCGCCGCCGACCTGCCGGCCGGACCGGTGGTCACGATGTGCGGGCACGGCGAGCGCGCGATGACCGCCGCCAGCGTCCTGGAACGGGCCGGGCACCGCGACGTCGCCGTCCTCCTCGCCGGCGCCGAGGAGTGGGCGACGGCCACCGGCGCCGCGCTGGAGGTCACCGCGTGACCTCGGCCGGCGGCTCCGTCGGCGCGCCGTCCGCCGGAGGAGCCGCGGCCCCGCCGATCCGGCTCGGGCTGCGGCAGAACCTGCCCCAGTTCGTGCTGCTCGTCGCCGTCAACGCCCTCGTCGGCGCGACGCTGGGTCAGGAGCGCACGGTCGTGCCCCTGCTCGCCGAGCAGGCGTTCGGCGTTCCGGGCTTCGCGTCCGGGCTCGCGTTCATCGCCGCCTTCGGCCTGGTGAAGGCGGCCACGAACTTCCTCGCCGGCACGCTGTCGGACCGGTTCGGCCGCAAGCCGGTGCTCGTGGCCGGCTGGCTGGTCGCCCTGCCGGTGCCCGCGATGCTCATCTGGGGGCCGACCTGGTGGTGGGTCGTGGCGGCCAACGTGCTGCTGGGCGTGAACCAGGGACTGACCTGGTCGACCACGGTGGTCATGAAGATCGACCTGGTCGGTCCCGCCCGCCGCGGCCTGGCGATGGGCCTGAACGAGGCCGCCGGCTACGGCGCGGTCGCCGTCGCAGCACTGGTGACCGGCTGGCTGGCCGCCACCTACGGGCTGCGCCCGGCACCGTTCCTGTTCGGCGCCGCGGTGATCGCGCTGGGCCTCGGTGCCTCCGGGCTGGCCGTGCGGGAGACCCGCGACCACGCCCGGCTCGAGGCCGCCGGGCACGCCGGCGCGCACAACGGCGGGCTGTCCACCCGCCAGGTCGCCGTCCTCACCTCTTTCCGGGAGCGGGCGCTCTCGGCCGCCAGCCAGGCGGGCCTGGTCAACAACCTCAACGACGGCCTCGCCTGGGGACTGTTCCCGCTGCTGTTCGCCGCCTCCGGCCTCTCGGTGGGGCAGATCGGCGTGCTCGCGGCGCTGTACCCGGCCGTGTGGGGCCTCGGCCAACTGGTCACCGGCGCGGCATCGGACCGGCTGGGCCGCAAGTGGCTCATCGCCACGGGCATGGAGGTCCAGGCGCTCGCGCTGGCCCTGGTCGCCCTCGGCAGCAGCTTCGGCGCCTGGGCGCTGGCCGCGGTGCTGCTGGGCGCGGGCACCGCGATGGTCTACCCCACGCTGCTGGCCGTCGTCGGCGACGTCGCCCACCCGGCCTGGCGGGCCCGCGCGGTCGGCGTCTACCGGCTGTGGCGGGACGGCGGGTTCGCCGTCGGCGCCCTGGTGGCCGGCGTCGTCGCCGACGCGTTCGGCCCGGCGGTCGCGATCTGGGTGGTCGCCGCGCTCACGGCCGCCTCCGGCGCCGTCGTCGCGGGACGGATGTACGAGACGCACGGGCGTCCCCAGCTCGCCCCGGGACGACGGCGCCCGGACCTCAGCCGCCCGCGGTGACCAGCGCGGCGTACCGGTCCAGGTACAGCAGCCAGCCGTCGTCTGCACCGACGCCGCCGGCCACGGCCTCCCAGCCGGGGCCGTGCCGGTCGAGGTTGCGGTGTTCCAGCTCCACCCGGGTGCGCTCGGGCGTCTCGGCGTGGAACCGGACCTCGACCTCGCTGGCGTTCTCGGGGTCGGACTCGACCCGCCAGGTGGGGCCGATGTCCCAGCTGAACACCACCCGGGCCGGCGGCTCGTAGGCCAGCACCCGGGCCCAGCGGCACTCGCTGCCGTCGGTGGCGCGGTCGTAGATGGCGCCGCCGACCCGCGGCTCGAAGACGGTCTCGGCGATCGGCGCGGCGAGCAGGTTGTGCTCCCGCGGCTTGAAGTCGCCGAAGCGCTCGGTGAACACGGCGAACGCCTGCTCGATCGGGGCGTCGACGACGATCTGTCGACGGACCACCGCGGCCGGTGCCTGGGTCATGGCCTCTCCTCTGGGGGTTGCTCGGGGTTCTCTCCTGGGTCGTGCGGCCGTGCGTCGTGCGGCGGAGCGAGGACGTCGCCGTAGTTGGCCAGCGCGCGGGACCAGAAGGTGTCCAACTGGTCTCGCAGGGCGGCCACCGCCGTGGGGTTGAGCCGGTAGATGCGGCGCGTGCCCACGGGGCGTTCGGTGACCAGGCCGGCGTCCTTGAGGACCTTCAGCGCCTGGGACACCGCGGGACGGCTGATCGGGAGCTCGGCGGCGAGCTCGCCGACCGCGCGCGGCCGTTCGGCCAGGGCGGCGACGATGGCCCGCCGGGTGGGGTCACCCAGCGCGGACCAGCCGTCGTCGTCTCGGTAAGCGTCCACGAACGGTAAGAATTCTCTTACCGTTCGGCCGCGTCAACCCCTCAGGACGACCCGGGCCGGCGACCTACTTCAGGAGGCTCCGTGCGATCACCATGCGCTGGATCTGGTTGGTGCCCTCGTAGATCTGGGTGATCTTGGCGTCGCGCATCATCCGCTCGACGGGGAAGTCCAGCGTGTAGCCGGCGCCGCCGAACAACTGGACGGCGTCGGTGGTCACCTGCATCGCGACGTCGGAGGCGAAGGCCTTGGCCGAGGCCGACACGCGGGTGACGTCGGGACGGCCCTGCTCACCCGCGGCCGCGGCGACGTAGACCAGGTGCCGGGCGGCCTGGATCCTCATCTCCATGTCGGCGAGCATGAACTGCACGCCCTGGAAGCTGCTGATGCTGGTGCCGAACTGCTTGCGGTCCTTGACGTAGGCCACCGCGGCGTCGAGCGCCCCCTGGGCGATGCCGACGGCCTGCGCGCCGATGGTCGGCCGGGTGAAGTCCAGCGTCCGCAGCGCGGTCTTGAAGCCGGTGCCGGGCTCGCCGACGATGCGGTCGGCCGGGATGGTGCAGTCGGTGAAGTACAGCTCGCAGGTCGGCGAGCCCTTGATGCCCATCTTCCGTTCCTTGGGCCCGACGGCGAAGCCCGGGTCGTCCTGGTGCACGACGAACGCGGAGATGCCGTTGGCGCCCTCGTCCGGGTCGGTGACGGCCATGACCGTGTACCAGTCGGAGATCCCGGAGTTGGTGATCCACGCCTTGGTGCCGTTGAGCACCCAGGTGTCGCCCTCGAGCCGGGCGCGGGTCCTCATCGCGGCGGCGTCGGAGCCGGCCTCCCGCTCGGAGAGCCCGTAGCTGATCATCGAGTCGCCCGCCGCGATGGAGGGCAGCACCGCCTGCTTGAGCTCCTCGGACGCCGACAGGAGGATCGGCGTCGAGCCGAGCTTGTTGACGGCGGGGATGAGCGAGGCGCTCGCGTCGACGCGGGCGACCTCCTCGATGACGATGCAGGTGGCGATGGCGTCGGCACCCTCGCCGCCGTAGGCCTCGGGGATGTGCGTGGCGTGGAACCCGGCGGCGGTCAGCGCCTTGCGGGCCTCGACGGGGAACCGCGACTCGGCGTCCACCTCGGCCGCGTGCGGCGCGATCTCGCGCTCCGAGATGTCCCGGACCGCCTCCCGGATCGCCTCGTGCTCCTCGGTCAGCGCGTACAGCCCGCCGGCGTTGTTACCCACGGGTAGATCGTAGGACCCTCAGGTCGAGCGGAACCGCTCCTGCAGCGCCGCGTCACGGGCCACCACGGCGTCGGCGAGGTCGGACTGGAAGCGCTCCACGGCCGACCGCAGCTCGGCGTCGGCCGCGGCCAGGATGCGCACGGCGAGCAGCCCGGCGTTGCGCCCGCCGCCGATGCTGACCGTGGCCACCGGCACGCCGGCCGGCATCTGCACGATCGACAGCAGGCTGTCCAGCCCGTCGAGCTGGTCGAGCGGGCGGGGGACGCCGATCACCGGGAGCGGCGTGGCCGCCGCGACCATCCCCGGCAGGTGGGCCGCTCCCCCGGCGCCGGCGACGATCACCCGCAGGCCGCGTCCCGCAGCCGACTCGGCGTACTCGAGCATCCGCCGGGGCGTGCGGTGCGCCGAGACCACGTGCGCCTCGTACGGGACCCCGAACTCGGCCAGCGCGGTGGCTGCCGGCTCCATCATCGGCCAGTCGGAGTCACTGCCCATGACGATGCCGACGACCGGGCTGCCGGGGTCCGGGTGCACGCGGGCTCCTTCAGTGCTCGGTGGCGAAGGCGAACGCCGGGTCGACCTCGCCGTCGGCCAGGTAGCGGGCGGCGGCGACCGCGCGGGCACGCACCTCGGCGAGGTCGTCCCCCAGCGCGGTGACGTGGCCCAGCTTGCGGCCGGGGCGCTGCCCCTTGCCGTACCAGTGCAGCTTCACGTCGGGCCAGTGCGCCATCAGGTGGTGCACCCGCTCGTCGATCGCGGAGCCGGACCACCCCTCCTCCGCGGCCTTCCCACCGAGCACGTTGGCCATGACGACCACCGGTGCGGTCATCGCCGTCGCCCCCAGCGGGTAGTCGAGGACGGCGCGCAGGTGCTGCTCGAACTGGCTGGTGCGCGAGCCCTCGATCGTCCAGTGGGCGGAGTTGTGCGGCCGCATGGCCAGCTCGTTGACCAGGACGGCGTCCGGGGTCTGGAACAGCTCGACGGCGAGCACGCCCACGACCCCGACCCGGTCGGCGACGCGCACGGCCAGCTCCTGGGCGGCGGTGGCGGTGGCCTCGTCCACCCCGGGCGCGGGTGCGAGCACCTCGGTGTTGATCCCGTCGCGCTGCACCGTCTCGACGACCGGCCAGACCGCGACCTGACCGAACGGCGACCGCGCGACGACGGCGGCCAGCTCGCGGACCAGCGGCACCCGCTCCTCGGCCAGCAGCGTGCCGTGCCGCTCGACGAGCTCGGCGGCCGCGGCGGCGTCGTCCACCACGAACACGCCCTTGCCGTCGTAGCCGCCGCGCGGCGTCTTGAGCACCACCGGCCAGCCGTGCCGGTCGCCGAAGGCGGCGATCTCGTCGACGGAGGCGACCTCGGCCCAGGCGGGCTGCGGCTCCCCGGCCTCGGCCAGCGCCCGCCGGAGGACCAGCTTGTCCTGGGCGTGGACCAGCGCCTCGGGGCCCGGCGCGACGCGGTGCCCGGCGTCCCGCAGCGCGTGCAGGTGCTCGGTGGGCACGTGCTCGTGGTCGAAGGTGACCACGGTGGCGCCCTCGGCCACCCCCAGCAGGGCGTCGAGGTCGCGGTGGTCGCCCAGGCGGACGTCGGCGGCGACGAGGGCCGCCGACTCGTCGGGGCCGGTCGACAGCACCCGCAGCGACTGGCCGAGCGCGATCGCGGCCTGGTGCGTCATCCGCGCCAGCTGGCCGCCACCGACCATGGCCACGACGGGGAGTCCTGTGCGGCGGTCCAGGGGCGAGTCGCTCATCACCGGAGAGCCTATGCGGGGGGCCTCGGTGGGAGACGGACCGCCCCGTCCGCACCAGTCGCCACACCCACCACTGGGTTTCGCGGAGGTGGCCGGGAGGCGGCCGGAAGTGACCTAGCATCGGTTGCGTTATGGCCGTAGCAGAAGCCTGGGACCCGGCGTCCCCGACGCGGGAGTGGCCCTCCGTCTCCGTCGTCATGCCGGTCCTGAACGGCGCCAAGACGCTCACCGAGAGCGTCGGCGAGGTGCTGTCGCAGGCGTACGAGGGCGACGTCGAGCTCATCCTCGCGCTGGGCCCCTCGAAGGACCACACCGACTACATCGCGCACCGGCTCGCCGCGTCGGACCCGCGGATCCGCCTGGTGCAGAACCCGACCGGGCGGACCCCGGCGGGCCTGAACGCGGCGCTGCGCGCGGCCAGCCACGACATCGTCGTCCGGGTCGACGCCCACGGGCTGCTCTCCCCCGGTTACCTGGCCCGCGCGGTGGACCTCCTGCTGACCACCGGCGCGGCGAACGTCGGCGGCCTGATGCTCGCCGTCGGTCAGACGTCGTTCGAGCAGGCCGTCGCGCGGGCGTACCGGTCGTGGATCGGCCTCGGCGGCGGCAGCTTCCACGTCGGCGGCGCCGAGGGTCCTGCGGACTCCGTCTACCTCGGCGTGTTCCGGCGGGACGTGCTCGAGCGGCTCGGGGGCTTCGACGAGCACTACCACCGCGCCCAGGACTGGGAGCTCAACCTCCGGATCCGGCGGGCCGGCGAGGTGGTCTGGTTCTCCCCCGACCTGTCGGTCACCTACCGACCCCGGTCCTCCTGGCCCGAGCTGGTCCGGCAGTTCTTCCACACCGGCCGCTGGCGTCGCGAGGTGATCCGCCAGTACCCCGACACGGTCAACCCGCGCTACCTCGCCCCGCCGGTCACCACCGCGCTGGTCCTCACCGGCGCGGCCGCCGGGCTGGTCGGCCGCCGCACCCGCGTGGCGGCGCTGCGTTGGGGCTGGCTGGCCCCGGTGGCCTACCTCTTCGGCCTGGTGTCGGCGGCCACCGTCGACAGCCGGCACATGAGCCTGGGCGCGCGCGCGTGGTTCCCCGTCGTCCTCGCCACCATCCACCTGAGCTGGGGAGCGGGTTTCCTGGTCGGCCAGCGCCCGTCGCCGACCCTGCAGACGGCACGGACGGCGCGGTGAGCACGGTCGACGACACCCAGGTCACCACCGAGCCCACCCCGGCGCCCCGCCCTGCCCGACGGAACGGTCCCTGGACGCGGCCGGCCCAGCTGTGGCAGCGGCGCCGGGCGATCCGGCTCCTGGTCGGACGCGACCTCAAGGTCCGCTACGCCGACTCCGCCCTGGGGTACGTCTGGTCGATCCTCGAGCCGCTGCTGCTCGCGGGCATCTACTGGTTCATCTTCACGCAGGTCTTCACGCGGACCGTCGGCGAGACGCCCTACATCGTCTTCCTCCTCGCCGGGCTGCTGCCCTGGACCTGGTTCAACAGCGCCGTCGGCGACACGGCCAAGGCGCTGCGCAGCGAGGCGAAGCTCGTCCGCTCGACCAACGTCCCCCGCGAGATCTGGGTGGTGCGGGTCGTGCTCTCCAAGGGCGTGGAGTTCGTCCTGAGCCTGCCGGTGCTCGCCCTGTTCGCCGTCCTCTACTCGGCGCACGTCAACTGGCGGCTGGTGTTCCTCCCGCTGGCGATCGTGCTGCAGGCGCTGCTGATCCTGGGCATCGGCCTGCTGCTCGCGCCGATGGTGGTCCTCGTGCGCGACCTCGAGCGGCTGGTCCGGATCGCGCTGCGCCTGGGCTTCTACGCGACGCCGGTGATCTACGGGATCTCCGACGTCCCCGAGCCCTTCGACCTGCTCTTCTCGCTCAACCCGCTGGCCGGGATCTTCGAGCTGTGCCGCGCCGGGTTCTTCCCGGGGCAGCTGGACTGGGGCGACGTCGGCAAGTCCGTCGTCGCGACCCTGCTCCTGCTCGTCGTCGGGTGGGCCTCCTTCGCCCGCCTGGAGCGCACCGTCCTGAAGGAGATCTGACGCCGTGGTCGACGCACCGGTCATCTCGGTCGCCGACGTGGGCGTGCGGTTCCACCGCGGCCGCCGGCACCGCAGCGTCCGCGACCTGCTCATGGGCAAGCAGGCGGGGGTGCGCCCGGGTGAGTTCTGGGCGCTGGACGGCGTCAGCTTCGACGTGCAGCCCGGGGAGACCATCGGGGTGGTGGGCCGCAACGGGCAGGGCAAGTCGACCCTGCTCAAGCTGGTCGCCGGCGTGCTGCTGCCCGATCGCGGCGCGGTCGACGTCCGGGCCGGCGTGGCTCCCCTGATCGAGATCACCGGCGGCTTCGTCGGCGATCTCAGCGTCCGCGAGAACATCGCGCTGACGGCGGGCCTGCACGGGATGGACAAGGCGGCCATCGCCGAGCACTTCGACCACATCGTCGACTTCGCCGAGATCGACGACTTCCTCGACACGCCCTACAAGCACCTGTCCAGCGGGATGAAGGTGCGGGTGGCCTTCGCGGTGGTCTCGCGGCTGGAGGAGCCGGTCATCCTCGTCGACGAGGTGCTGGCCGTCGGCGACAAGGCGTTCAAGCGCAAGTGCTACGCCCGCATCGACGAGCTCATCGCCGCCGGCCGGACGCTGTTCCTCGTCTCGCACAGCGAGAAGGACCTGCAGCGGTTCTGCCGCCGGGGGATCTACCTGCGCGCCGGCCGCGTCGCCGCCGACGGCCCCATGGACGACGTGCTGGCCGAGTACGCGCGGGAGACGGGGCCGGACGCGTGACCGCGGGCCTCCCCAGCGCGGCTCCACCCCGCCCGCGGCAGGCCTACTGGGACAACCTCCGCTTCGTCGCCATCACGCTGGTCGTGGTCGGCCACGTCGCCGAGCAGCGGATGGACTCGGACACGATGGCCGCACTGGTCGTGGTCCTCTACGCGTTCCACATGCCGCTGTTCGCCTTCGTCTGCGGCCGGTTCGCCACGGCCGGTCCGCTGACCCGGGCCACCGCGCGGAAGACGACCAGCCAGCTGGTCGTGCCCTACCTGGTGTTCAGCCTCGCCTGGTTCGCCCTGCGCCGGGTCGTCGAGGGCGACGTCGGCCTGGACCTGGCCAAGCCGTACTGGCACCTGTGGTTCCTCGTCGCCCTGGCGGTGTGGCGGGCCGCGCTGCCCTACCTGGCCGAGCTTCGCCACCCGCTGCTGGTCAGCGTGCTGGTCTCGGTCGGGGCCGGGTACGTGCCGTCGGCCGGCGCGGTGTTCGACAGCGGCCGCATCTTCGCCATGCTGCCGTTCTTCGTCCTCGGGTGGGTCAGCAAGCAACAGGCCTGGGGTGAGGGCGGCGGCCGGTTCGGCCGGGACGCCCTCGCCTCGCTGACGTCGGCACCGGCCCGGGTGCTCGCCGCGGCGGTCCTGGTCGCCGCGCTGGTCGTCGGCGTCCTCCAGGTCGACACGGTGCGCGCGCTGGACCTGCAGGAGTGGGCGCGGATGAGCCTGCCCTACACCGCCACCGGCGAGGCGCAGTGGTGGAGCGGCGGGGTCCGGCTGGTCCAGCTCCTCCTCGCCGTGCTGCTGGGGGGCGCCCTCATGGCACTGGTGCCCCGCGGCCGGTCGGTGCTCACCGGGTGGGGCGGCGCGACGATGTACGTCTACCTCCTGCACCTCGTCCCGATCTACCTCCTGCGCGAGCTGACCGACGCCTTCGAGTGGTTCGACTCCCTCCCACGGCTCACACTGCTGGTGGCGCTGGCTGTCGCCTGGACGTGTGTGCTGAGCACCCGGGCGGTACGGCGGTTCTCCCGACCCGTCGTCGAACCGCGCCTGAGCTGGCTCTTCCGGGACGCGCCGGACGAGGCCGCGCGCGTCCCCGCCCCCGATCCCACCCCGGCGACCGGACCCGGACACCGGGTCGACCGCGACTGAAGAGGCACCGTGAACCGCAGAACCCTCCAGCGCCACGCGCTCTCGCGCCTGACCACCGTCGGGCGGCAGGTCGTGCCCTGGCGCGTCCGTGGCGAGTTGGTGCGCCTCGTGAAGCGCAGCAGCCGGCGACTGGTGAACCCCCTGGTCACCGTGGTCGTGACCACGCAGGACTCCGAGGGCTGGGTGCTGCGCTGCCTGTCCAGCGTCGCCCGCCAGCGCTACCCGCGCCTGGAGATCGTCGTCGTCGACGCCGGGTCGGCCGACCAGACGCTCGACGCCGTGCGTGCGATGGCCGCCACCTCCCGCCGCTCCATCAGGGTGGTGGCCCGGCCCGACCGCGGCGTCGGTGCCGCACGCAACGCCGGAGCCCGGCTGGCCCGCGGCCGGTACCTGCTCTTCCTGGACGCCGAGGACGTGCTGCCGCGCTCGGCGGTCCGCACCCTGGTCCGGACCCTGCAGCGCACCGGCTCGGACTTCGCCGTCGGCCGGGCGAAGCGCTCGGCCGGCGGGAAGCTCACCGACCCGCACTGGGCGGTGCAGGTGCACGAGGTCGAGCGGCTGCGCACCGACCTCGACTCCTTCCCGCTGGCCATGCGCGACCTGCTGCTCGGTGACCGCCTGTTCCGCCGTGACTTCTGGGAGCGCAACGGCCTGTCGTTCCCCGACACCGCTCCGCACCCGGGGGCCACCCTGGCCGCGGCCTACGTGTCGGCGCGGCAGTTCGACGTCCTCGACGCGGTCACGCTGCACTGGGCGCCGTCGGCCGGTGACGGCCTGCTGGGCACCCGGGTCCTCGAGGCCGAGGAGGCGGCGGCCTTCGTCGCGGACATCCGCGCCGCCACCGCGCAGATCGACCGCGGCGGCTCCCCCACCATGCGGGCCGCCTGGACCGCGCGCGTCGTCGACGTCGACCTCGAGCCCCGGCTGCGGGCCTGCGTCGACGCCGACGAGCACACCCGCGCCCTCATCGCCGGCCTCGCGGCCGAGTTCGTGGAGCGCGCCGACGACGACGTCCTCGACGACGTCCGGTTCGCGGTCAAGCTGCTCGCCTGGCTGGCGGCCGAGGACCGGTGGGACGACGTCGAGCGGGCTGTCGAGTACCTGGGCCTGCACGGCCGCACCCCGCCGACCCACGTGGCCGACGGCGTCGTCCTGGCCGACGTGGCGGACGACGACGAGGGGCTGCTGCCGGCGGACCTCCCGCCCGCCGTCCGGCGGCTGGCGCGCAGCGAGACCGAGCTCGCCGCCATGCTGCAGCGGGTCCGCTGGCGTGACGACGTGCTCGAGCTGACCGGTTGGGCGCTGGTGCACGGCGTCGACATGACCGGGGTGGTCCCGGAGCTCACGGTGGAACTGGTCGACGCGACCACCGGCGACCGGCTGCCGATGGAGGTCGAGCACGAGGTGCTGGCCCAGGCGACGCGCTGGGGCTCGGACTCCTACCAGCGGTACGACACCGGCGGCTTCACCGCGCGCCTGCGGCCCCAGCCGGACGCGCTGCTGGGCGAGGTCCCCCAGACCGAGCGGGTGTGGCGGCTGGAGGTGACCCTGTCCGTCGCCGGGATCACCCGCACCGGCGTCGTCCGCCACCTGGTCACGGCCGGCTCCCCCGGCGTGCTCCGCGCCAAGGACGTCGACGGGCTGCTGGTCGCGCCGGTGATGTCGCCGCTGCACGGGATGACGCTGCGGGTCCGCCGCCCGGCGGTGCGCGCCGTCGCCCTGGCGGCCGAGGGCACGACGGTGACCGTGCGGCTGCGCACCGAGGGCGTCCGCGTCGAGCGGCTGCGGCTGTGGGCCGGCGGCGGGCGGCGCCGGGTCGAGGTCCCCGTCCGCGCCGGCGTGGACGGTGTGCTCACGGCGCGGGTCACCGTGCCCGAGCGCCGGCTGGGTCGCCGGAACCAGATCTGGCAGGTCCGCGCGGTCGCCGACGACGGCTCGACCCGCCGGGTGGCCTGGGACGTGGGCTCGGGCCTGCGCACCCTCGGCACCTCCGCGCCGGGCCAGCTCGTGTGGCGGGGCACGCCGCGCGGCCACCTGGAGGTCGTCGCCAACCACTCGGTCTTCGAGGTCGTCGACGTCCGGCAGGAGGACGAGCAGCTGGTCGTCGTCGTGTCCCGTGCCGGCGCACCGGAGCCCACCGCGGCGTCGTTCACCAGCCACCGGGTCACCGTCCCGGCCGCCGAGCTCCGGGCCGACGGCGACCGGACCGAGCTGCGCTTCCCGCTGCGGCTCTCGCGCTGGGGCCGGGACCCGCGGTGCTGGCCCGGCGGCCTCTACCAGCTGTCGGTGGAGACCGAGGAGGGCGCCCGCCGGCCGTGGCCGGCGTGGCCGTTCCTGGACCACCTGCCCGAGGAGGTCGACGGCCCCGACTGCATCCTGCGGTACGGCCGGCAGTCCCCCGGTGTCCTGACCGTCCGCGTCCGGCCCCCGCTGACCGACGAGGAGTGGGGCCGGACGGCGCAGCGCCGGCTGCAGCGCGCCTACCGCGAGCGCACCGCGCAGCCCGAGGACGCCGTCCTGTTCCAGTGCTACCGCGGCGAGGTCGCCACCGACAGCCAGCTGGCGCTGCACGAGGAGCTGCACCGGCGCGGGGCCCCGCTGACCCTCTACTGGGGCGTGCGCGACCACTCGGTGAGCCTGCCGGAGGGCGCGGTGCCGGTGCTGATCCAGTCGCAGCGCTGGTACGAGCTGCTCGCGGACGCCCGCTACCTGAGCAACAACGTGGACTTCCCGAAGTGGTTCACGCGGCGTGAGCACCAGGTGTTCGTCCAGACCTTCCACGGCTACCCGTTCAAGTCGATGGGCATCTCCTTCTGGCGCGAGCAGGGCCGCAACGAGCGGGACATCGCCCGGGAGACGGCCCGCCGCGAGCAGGCCTGGAGCGTCGCGCTGGTGCCGGCCGACTTCTGCCAGGAGCTCTACCGCCGGGAGTACGCCTTCGGCGGCGAGATCATGGTCAGCGGCTACCCGCGCGACGACGTCCTCGTGAGCGAACGGGCCGAAGCCGTCCGGCAGCGCACCCGGGAGCTGCTCGGGATCGCGCCGCACCAGCAGGCCGTGCTCTACGCGCCGACCTGGCGGGAGAGCATCTCGGCCGACACCTGGAACGCGCCGCTGTTCGACGCGCTCGACATCGACCGGCTGGCGGTGGAGCTGGGCAGCGACCACGTCGTCCTGCTCCGTGGGCACAACCACAACCTCGGGGAACAGGCCCGCTTCACCGACCACGCCACGGTCATCGACGTCACCGACCACCCGGAGATCAACGACCTCATCCTGGCCTCGGACGCCGCCGTCCTGGACTACTCCTCCCTGCGGTTCGACTACGCGCTGACCGGGCGGCCGATGCTCTTCTTCGTCCCGGACCTCGAGGACTACGTCAAGAACCGGTCGTTCCTCTTCGACTACGAGCCCACCGCCCCCGGGCCGTGGCTGCGGACGACCGACGAGGTGGTGACGGCGCTGCGCGACCTCGACCGCGTCCGGGAGGACCACGCGGACGCGCGGCGGGCCTTCCACGAGCGGTTCAACCTGCTCAACGACGGCTCGGCGGCCGCGCGGGTGATCGACGCGTGGATCCCGGAGGGCCGGGTCGCCCAGGCCGCGCTCACCGCCGGTGGCGCGGCCGGTGGACCGACCGACCCGATGGCGTGACCCGCAAGGCCCTGCTGCCCGTCGGCGCCGTCGCCGGGCTCACCGCGGTCGCCGCCGTGGCCGGGGCCCTCGGCGGCCGCGTCCCCGCGGTCCTGCTGCTGGTGCTCGCCGCGGCCGTGGACGCCGTGGCGGTACGGGCGCCGGCCGGCGGCGTCGCCGAGACCGTCCACCGGGTGCTGGACCGCCGGCTGCGGCTGGTCGTCCGGCTGCTGGTGCTGGTCGGTCTCCTGGCCGGGACGTGGCCCACCGCGGTGCTGCTGGCGGTCGTCCTGGCCGGGGCGGCCACCCTGGGACTGCTGTCGCTGGTGGACGGCGTGGACGACGCCGTCCAGGGCCTGCGCCGGCAGGTGACCGGGCGCCTCGTGCCGGGGCTGGGCGACGCCCTGCCCCGCCGACCGGGTGCGCTCCTGCTGCCCCTGGTGCCCGAGGGCGCCCTGCTGGTCACCGCCGGCCTGCTGCCGGACCGGCCCGTCGTCGTGTGGCCGGTCGTGGTCGCCGCCGTGGCCGTGGCCGTGGGGGCCGTGGGTGCCTGGGTGCTGCGGGTGCGCGCGGTCCGCCGGCAGCGCGGCGCCCGCCTGGCCGCCGTGCAGCGGTACCTGGACGACCAGCGGCCCGAGGTCGTGCTCTACGGCGGCGACGCCCCGGAGTCGGTGCACGAGGTCGCGATGTGGCTGTCGACGCTGGAGCGACTCCCCCAGCGGGCGGTCGTCCTGCTGCGCAACCGCGCCACGATGGCGGCGCTGCCGGCGACCACGACGCCCGTGCTGTGCGTGCCGGCCGCCACCGACCTGATGGCGCTCCGGCTGGACCCGCTGCGGGTCGCCCTGTTCGTCTCCAACATCGGCAACAACATCCACCTGCTGCGCGTGCCCGGGCTCCGGAGCACCTTCATCGGGCACGGGGACAGCGACAAGAGCGCCTCGGCCAACCCGTACAGCAAGGCCTACGACGAGATCTGGGTCGCCGGGCCGGCCGGCCGGGACCGCTACCTCCGGGCCGACGTCGGCATCCGCGCCGACGCCATCCGGGAGGTCGGCCGCCCCCAGCTGGACGACGTCCGCCCGGCCGGACCCGAGCGGCCCACCGTCCCCACCCTGCTGTACGCCCCGACGTGGGAGGGCTGGAACGCCGAGCAGGACTACTGCTCGCTGCGGACGCACGGGGAGCTGCTCGTACGCGCCGTCCTCGCCGCCCCGGTGCCGATCCGCCTGGTCTACCGGCCCCACCCGTACACGGGGCGGCGGGACCGGCGGGTGGCCGCAGCGCACCGCCGGGTGGTCGCCCTGCTCGAGGAGGCCAACGCCGCGCGCGGCCACGGTGGGCCCACCGTGCTGGCGGCCGAGGCCGCCCCGGCCCCGGCGGGCGGCTCGGCCCGCGCCGCCGAGGCGGCAGCCGTCGTCCGCGGCGAGGAGCGCCTGGCCGCGCTGCCGCCACAGGCCCACGTCGTCGTCGGGCCCCGCGCGCTGCCGCTGGCCGGCTGCTTCAACGCCGCGTCGGGACTGGTCACCGACGTCTCCAGCGTGCTCAGCGACTTCCTGGCCGCGGACAAGCCCTTCGGCACCTGCGACCCGCGTGGCGGCCGGGACGCCGCCGACTTCGTCGGGCTCTTCCCCTCCGCCGGCGGGGGCCTGGTGCTCGCGCCGGACGGCGGTGGGGTCGAGGAGCTGCTCGCGACGATCGCCGGCACGGCTCCCGACCGGCTGCGCGCCGCCCGCGCCGAGGCACGCGGGCAGCTGCTGGGCCCGGTGGACGTCCCGGCCATCGACCGGTTCGCCGAGGCCGTCTCCCGGCTGGGTGGACGGACCGCTGCGACGCCTGGGACCCCCGCCTGACCCATCCGTCCCACCGGACCCCGGAGTGCGACGAAGGAATTACGGATCGCTGCCGCGTCGGTACAGTCGGTCAGGTGCGCGTGGCAGTCTGCATAGCCGGTCAGATGCGGGGCTTCGAACAGGCCGCCCCGGCCCTCCTGGAGCACGTCATCCGCCCCCTGGGCGCTGACGTCTTCGTCCACACCTGGTCGGACCTGGGGATGTCGAACAACATCCACAACCGGCTGCTCCCCCACCCGATGCGCAGCTACCTCAAGAAGCAGGGCGAGCTGGCGTCCTTCCGCGCGGACTTCCCCACCACCTACGAGCGGCTGTTCGCACGCTCCGCGGTGGTCACCGAGCAGCGGATCCGGGACGCCTACGGCGACTGCACCGTGGTGGTCGAGGACTACCCGGAGGACGAGGCCGCCTTCTTCGGCGTCCAGGTGCCCCAGCGGCTGCTGGCCGCCCAGCCCAAGAGCCGCTGGTCGCTGCCCCTGTTCTACAAGGTCCAGCGCTGCAACGAGCTCAAGTCGCAGCGGGAGCGGGAGGAGGGCTTCACCTACGACCTGGTGATCCGGATCCGCCCGGACCTGCTGATCGGGTCCGACCCCACGGAGGGGCGGCGGGACACCCCCGGCACCGTCTTCCACCGCATCCGCACCATCAACCCGGCCTACCAGGTCGCCGACCAGCTCTTCTTCGGCGACTCGGCCTCGATGGACGCGGTCACCTCGCTGTTCGGCCGGCTGCCCGAGATCTACGCCGGCGTGCCCGACCCGCTCCCCCGCGAGGAGGTCGGCCCGTACTGGGCCGAGGGGCTGCTGCACACCCACGTCACGCGCAACACCGACGTCACGCCCTCGGCGTTCCGCACCGAGGCCTACAACGTCCGCTCGGAGTACCAGCTGCTCGACGCCGACGCCGAACCGGTGGCCTTCCCCGCCTTCTTCGACGCCGTCCAGCAGGACCTGCGCGCCGGCGCCGGCAACCCGCGGCTGGACCGGCCCCGCCTCGGCTGCGCGCGGGCCCTGTTCACCCACGCCCGCCCCCTGCGCGAGGAGGCCGACCTCGCCGAGGTGCGACGCATGGTCGAGGCGGCCGAGGAGCAGGAACTCTTCGACACCTCCCTGACCCGCGGCCTGCTCGCCTACAAGGACAAGGACCACGCCGGCGCCGAGGGCCACTTCCGGACCGCCCTCGCCGCCGAGCCCGGCACCAGCCTGCCGCTGCTGTGGCTGGGTCGCACGCTCGAGGAGCAGGGCCGCTCGGCCGAGGCCCTGCCGTACCTGCAGGACGCCGTCGACGCTCCGTTCGAGTACGCATCGCAGAATCCGGCGCAGAAGAAGAACGCCCTCTACTGGCGGGGCCGGGCCCTGGAGAGCCTGGGTCGCTGGGCGGAGGCGTCGGACGACTACGCCACCGTCCGGGACCTCGGCCCGCAGTCGTTCGACCTGGACCGCCGCCTGGGGCGCTGTCTGGTGCACGCCGGCCGGTACTTCCGCGCCGTGCCGCTGCTGCAGGCCGCCCGCGCGGTGAAGCCGGACAACGCGGAGCTGAAGTACCTGATGGCCACCAGCTACGTCCGCGTCGGCGTGGCCAAGCCCGTGGTGAGCGACATCTGGCCCAGCGGCGCTCCGAAGGCCGACCGGCCGTGGGCGCCCGCCGCCCGGCTGGTGTACGCCGAGGCGCACCTCGCCCTCGGCCGCCGGGCCGACGCCCGGGCCGCCCTGGAGGACTTCCTCGCCCGCGGGGGTGGGGACGCCGCGCAGGCCGAGCTGGCCGTGGAGCTGGCGGAGCGGGTGGACCCGGAGTTCGGCGCGTCGCTGCGGGGGCGGCTGTTCCCCGAGCCGGCCGCCGAGACGCCCGCTCCGGAGGTGCGCTCGCCCCGCGCCCAGCTGGGCCGGTTGCGCCGCGCGGCCCGGCGGTCCCTGCGGGTCTGACCCGCCGCCTGACGGCCCGCGGCGGCGGGCCGTCAGGCGGCGCGGCCGTCAGGCGCCGTCAGGCGGCCAGCCGGCGCGAGCTGAGGATGGCCAGCAGGTGCCCGGCGATCGCCAGCAGGGACGCCGGCACCAGGACCACGAGCAGCGTCCGCGTGCCGCTCAGGTCCCCCACGACGACGTCGACCACCGCGGCCACCAGCACCAGCAGGCTGAGCTCGATCGAGTGGTAGAGCCGGTGGAACGGCACGAAGCGTGCCGCCCGCCGCAGCCGTGCCAGCCCGCCCGACGTCGGCGCGGTGGTGGCCTCGTCGTCGGTCACCCGCGCCAGCCCGGCCGAGGCACGGGCCACGTGCACCATGTCGTTGAGCGCCTTGTTCAGGACGATCACCAGGGCCAGCAGCGCGCCGAGCGTCGTCCACCCGTAGCGCCCGTCGAGCGCGCCGGGGCCGCCGGCCGCCCGGACGCCGAGGGCCAGCGGGATCAGCGACTCGGCGGCGTAGTGCCCGACCTTGTCGAGGAAGACGCCCTTGGGGCTGCTGGTCCCCCGCCAGCGGGCGACCTCCCCGTCGCTGGCGTCCCACAGCATCTGCAGCTGGGTGAGCAGGACGGCCAGCACCGCTCCCGCCAGACCCGGCACCAGCAGGGCCGGTCCGGCCGCGGCCCCGGAGACGATCATCAGCGCGGTGACCGCGTTGGCGCTCAGGCCGGCCCGGATGAGGACCCGCGTCAGGTACGGCGAGATGCGCCGCATGTAGAGGTCGCCGGTCCAGTGCTCGGCCGTGCGGCGGCCGCGGATCGCCGGCGGCTGGGTGACCGCCCGCAGCTGCTCGATCGACGGCCACGCGGGCCGCTCGGTGGCGGTCACCGGGCCGCTCCGGCGCGCGCGGCCACCAGGGCGTCGCGCTCGTCGACGAGGCTCGCGCACGCGGCGAGGAAGCGCTCCCGCGCCGCGGCCGGGTCCGGCTCGCCCAGGTAGTAGCGGACCAGCTCGCCCCGGGTGGCCGCGCCGTCGTCGCCGGCGAGCAGCCGCTCCACCAGCGCCCCGGCCCCCGCCACCTCGGCGGCGGGCAGCCGCGGCACGGCCTCGAGCAGCGGCGAGGGCGGGACGACGGCGGCGGGGTCGGCCGGGACGGTGACGACCAGCGGGCGTCCGGTCGGCAGCCAGTCCACGGCGACCGAGGAGACGTCGGTGACCAGGACGTCGGCCTCGGCGAAGGCCTCCGCGAGCGGCGCGGAGGTGTCCGTGCGACTGCCCGGGGAAGCGGCCACCGCCTCCCGCACCCGCGCGTCGGCCACCCGGTGCGACCGCTGGTTGGCCCCGGTCCGGGGGTGCGGCCGGTAGACGACCCGGAGGCCCGCGTCCAGGAGGGAGCCGACCAGCGCCTCCCCGTGGCTGCTCACCGAGGAGTACGCCATGGACGCCTGGGCGCCCTCCCAGGTCGGCGCGTACAGCACGGTGCGTGCCCCGCCGGTCCGCTCGCGCACGGCGGGCACCTGCGGCCGGCCGACCACCTGCAGGTGGGCGGCGGCGTCGAACCACAGCAGCTGCTCGGCGACCCGGTCGACGGCCGCCTGGCCGGCCACGAACGCCCGGTCGTAGGCCTTGAGCTGGTTGGACACCGACACCGCCTTGTCGCTCTCCCCGTGCCCGAGGTAGACGTGCGCCAGGTCGGGGAAGCGCAGCAGCTGGAAGTTGCGCGGGTGGTGGCTGACGTAGAGGGCCAGTGCTGCCCGCCCGCGCCGCAGCAGGCCGTCCAGGGTCGTCGTCCGGGCCACGCACCGGACCGTCAGCGACGTCCGCTCGCGCAGCACCCGGGTGGTGCGGCTGTCCTGGGTGAGCACGAGGACGCCGGTTCGCGCGTCGAGGTCGGCCAGCACGTCGGCCCACTGGAGCAGCTGGTAGGCGTTCACCGGGGGCTCGGGGAAGAACACCCAGACCCGCTGCCCGGGCGCGAACGACCGCAGCACGTCGTCCTCGCCCAGCCCGTCGGGTTCGCCTCCGGGGACCAGGCCCAGCCGGCGGACCACCCGTCCACCGTTCCGACGCACCTGAGCCGCGACGGCGGTCAGCTTGGGCCGCACCGGCGGGTCTCCTTCCCGGGGGGACTAGACGACCGGCGGACGGCCCAGGCGGGTCATCCGCCAGACGGTGCGCCAGCTCAACGGCCGCCGGGGGCCGGGCGACTCGCGCCACCCGGCCACCCAGCCGCGGAACCAGGGTCGCAGAGTCCGCGGCGCGCGCCGCGACCGCACCACCTGCACCGCCGTCCAGGTGGTCAGGTAGGGCACGCCCAGGGCCCACGGGAGGTTGCGCCGGGCCAGCCAGACGCGGTTGCGGGCGTTGCGCCAGTAGAAGTCGGCGTGCCGGGTCACCTCGGTGAGCGGGTGCTCGGCGACCAGGTCCCCGGCGTAGTGCACCGTGGCGCCGCTGTCCCAGACCCGCCAGGCCAGCTCGATGCCCTCGTGGGCGTAGAAGAACGGGTCCGGCCAGCCGCCGGCGGCCTCGAGCACGGCCCGGCGGACGACGACCGCGCCCTCCCACACCGAGAACACCGGGCCGGAGCGGTGCCGGTCCCCGACGCGCAGCCGGGGCGTCCACCGTCGGGGTGGCTCGCCGCCGCCGGCGACGTCCACCCGCGGCTGCAGCAGGCCGAGGGCCGGGTCCGCGGCGAACCGCCGGACCGCCTCGGCGAGGAAATCCGGGTCGGGCAGGAGGGCGTCGTCGTCGAGGAAGAGCAGCAGGTCGCCGCCGACGTGCGGCAATCCCGCGTTCCGGCCGGCCGGGATGCCGAGGTTCTCGGGCAGGGCCACCGACCGGACGCCGTCCGGCAGACCCACCGGCGTCCAGCCGTTGCCGACCACCACCAGGTCGACGTCGACGGACCGCTGGGCCAGGACCGACCGGACGGCGGCGTCGAGCTCGGCGGGGCGGTGGCCCTGGGTGAGGACCACCGCCCCGAGCCGGGGCCCGGGAGTGGCCACCGGGTCAGCGCTGGTGCGCGAACTGACGCAGCGGGTCGGCCTCCGGCAGCACGACCCCCGGGTCGACGCCCGGCGGCACGACGTCGCCGGGCTCCTCCTCGTGGATCATCTCGGCCGCCACGGCCGCGTCCAGGTGGGTGGCCAGCTTGTCCTCGCGCCGGACGTCGATGATGTGCCCGGTCAGCGGGGCGACCAGGACGCCCAGGGACACCTCGGCCACCGCCTCGGACGAGAGCAGGGTGCCGGCCGGCTCCTCCCCGAAGGCCTTGGTCCGCATGGGGGTGGCGGTCCGCTCCGGGTTGATGCAGTTGACCCGCACGCCGTCGCCGGCCCACTCGTCGGCCAGGGCCTGGGTGAGGTTCACCGTGGCCGCCTTCGCCGAGGAGTACAGGCTGTAGCCGCTGCGGCCGCGGGTGTAGGAGCTCGAGGTGAACAGCAGCAGCGAGCCACCGGTCGCCTTGAGGTGCGGGTGGAAGACCTGCGCGATGTGGATCGGCGCCAGGTAGTTCACCTCGGTGGCGAGGTAGATGGTCTCCTCGCTGGTGTCGGCCAGCTCCCCACGGGGCAGCACGCCGGCGGTGTTGACCACGTAGTCGACCCGGCCGGTCTTCTCCAGCGCGGCCTCGCACGCCGCGACGATGTCCTCGCGCCGCTCGACGTGGGTGCGGGTGGCCGACCGGCTGAAGCACAGCGCGGTGGCACCGTGGGCCTCGGCGAAGCGGACGATGTCGGCGCCGATGCCGTACGAGCCGCCGAAGACGACGACGGTCTTGCCCTCGAGGGCGGCCCGGTACTCGGACTCGGAGAGGGCGGCGGGCGCGTCGTGGCTCTGCAGCTGGAAGAGCTTGTCGGCGATGTAGACGTCGATGGGCTCGGTGACCTTCATGTTGCGGTCCTCACCGGGCACCACGGCGATCGGGACCTCCGGCGCGTACCGGAGGACCACGGTGCAGTCGTCGGTCGCCTCGAAGGCCGGGTCCTGGGCGGCGCGCTCGTAGGCGCGCCGGATCACCGACAGGCGGAAGCACTGCGGGGTCTGGCCGCGGCGCAGCAGCGGCCGGCGCAGGACCTCCTCGATGGTGCGGCCGGTGGCCTCGTCGACCTGGATGACGGTGTCCGCGGAGGGGATGGCGGTGTCGACCGCCTCGTACTCGTCGAGCGCGGCCACGCAGTCGGAGATGATCCGCTGGCTCACCAGGGGCCGCACCGCGTCGTGGAACAGGACGTTGCACTCCTGGTCGCCGAGGGCGTCCAGGGCGCGCTGCGTCGTGGCGTTGCGCGTCTCGGCGCCCTCGAGGATCTGGGTGACCTTGGGGTGGGCGCCGGTCCGCACCAGGGCACGGACGGCGTCGAGGTGCCCGGGAGCCATCAGGACGATGATCTCGTCGATGAGGGGGGAGGAACCGAGCGCATCGAGCGTGTGCTCGATGATGGGCTTCCCCGCGATCTTGATCAGCTGCTTCGGGATCGACAGACCCACCCGGGTACCGGTCCCGCCGGCCAGCACGACGGCCACGTTCCGCAATCGACTCACCACCGAGACGTTACCCAGCTGTTGCCCCGAATCCACGCGCCTCGCGTGAGTACCCGACTTTTCCGGACCCTTCCGTCACATCTGCCGCGCGCGTCCCCGGGCGGGCCCGGGTGCCCGCGCGAACGTCCCTCCCGAGCGCCGGCCGGCCCGTACAGTCGGCTGCCATGCCGCTGGAGTCCGTGACCCGCCGGGCCGGGACGACGTGGCGGCTGCTGCTCAAGGAGGTCAGCGCGTTCGGGGTCGTGGGCGCCGCCTGCTTCGTCCTCGACGTCGGGCTGTTCCAGCTGCTCTACGCCACCCTCGGGGTGGACGCCGTCGGGGCCAAGCTGATCTCCACCGTCGTGTCGATGACCGTCGCGTACTTCGGGCACCGCCACTGGTCGTTCTCCCACCGGGCCCGCACCGGCCTGCGCCGCGAGTACCTGCTGTTCGCCCTCATCAACGGCGCGACCCTGCTGCAGGGCCTGGCGATCGTCGCGTTCGTCCGGTACGTCCTCGACCAGGAGAGCGCGCTGGTGCTGCAGGTGGCCAACGTCGGCTCGATCGCGCTGGGCACGGTCGTGCGGTTCCTCTGCTACCGGCGGTGGGTCTTCCCGACCGCCGGGACGCCGCAGCCGGTCCCGCCCGCCTGACCCCCGCCGGGCCGGCCGCCGGCCTCGCGGCAGACTGGACGGCGTGGCAGCAGACCCGACGACGTGGGACCGCGCCGTCGGGCGACTGGTCGGTGCGGGCGCCGGCGCGGAGCGGGCGGTCGCCCAGCTGGCCCGGGGGCTCAGCGGCATGGACGCGAAGAGCGCTCCCTACCTGCTCCCCCTCGAGCTGGACGCGCTGGTGCGCATCATCCGCAACCTCATGCCCCTGCACGTGCGGGACCGCCGGCTCAACGACGACGTCCTCGAGTGGACCCACCAGGTGCGCAAGCTCTACGCGATCCGCACCGCGGTGGTGCACACCGTGTGGGGCGACGCCGACGACGACCGGGGCGGCGGGCTCGGCGACGACGAGGGGATGCGGCCGGTGTGGTCCAACGCGGGCGTCGCCGACCACCCGCTGACCGTCGGCGAGCTCGAGCGGACCACCCGCCGGCTCACCGACCTGTGCGGCCGGCCGCTCGAGGAGCTGCTGCGCCGCATCGCCGAACTGGCTCCCGCGCTGCGGATCGCGGGCCCGGCGGGGCGCTCAGCCGGCCAGCCGTGAGCCGTGCCGCCCGGCGACGACCTCCAGCCGGGTGGGGATGCGGGTGCGCAGCTCCTCGAGGTGGCTGATGACGCCGACGGTCCGCCCGCCCCGGCGCAGCTCGTCGAGGACGTTCATCACCGCGTCGAGGGCCTGCGCGTCGAGGGTGCCGAAACCCTCGTCGACGAAGAGCGTGTCCATCTGCACGCCCCCGGCCTCGGCGGTGACGACGTCGGCCAGCCCGAGCGCCAGCGCCAGCGAGGCCATGAAGCTCTCGCCGCCGGAGAGGGTCTTGGTCGGCCGCCGGGTGCCGGTGTACTCGTCGAACACGTCCAGCCCCAGGCCGCCGCGGGCGCCGTGGCGGGCCTGCGCGTCGCTGTGCAGGAACGTGTACCGGCCCCCCGACATCTCCTGGAGCCGCCGGCTGGCCACCTCGGCGACCTGCTCCAGCCGGGCAGCGAGGACGAACGACTGCAGCCGCATCCGCAGCGTGTTGGCGCCCCGGCCGTTGACCAGGTCGGCCAGCGCGGCGACCTGACCGGCCCACGCCCCGCGCTCGCCCAGCTCCACCTCGGCGGCGGTCACCTCGCCGGCCAGCCCGTCGAGCGCCGAGGCGCAGCGGCGGGCCTGGTCGAGGGCGGTGACCGCCTCCTCACGCCGTGCGGTGAGCTCGGCGCACCGCTGCTGCAGGGCGGCCACGTCGGGCCGGTCGAGCAGGTCGGTGAGCTCGGGGTCGGCGAGGGTCGCGGCCACGACCGACCGGGCGTCGTCGTGCTCGCGGATCCGGCGCTCCAACGCGGCCAGCTCGCCGGTCCCCAGCAGGGCGGCGTCCGCGTCCCGGACGTCGGCGAAACCGGCGGCGGCCGCCCGCTGCGCGGCGGTGACCCGGGCGGTGTCCGCGGCCGCCCGGGCGCGCAGCTCCTCGGCCTCGGCCGCCACGACGGCCTCGCACCGCTCGGCGGCCCGGGTGAGGCGGCGGACCCGCGCGGGCAGGTCGGCGTCCTCCCCCCGGGCGGCGTCCAGCCGCGCGGTCAGCTCGTGCAGGGCCTCCTCGCGGGCCGCTCGTTCGGCGGTGCGCCGCTGCAGCTCCTCGCGGTCGGCGGCGAGCGTGGCCGCGGCGGCGTCCCGGGCGGCCTCCCGCCGGGCCAGCTCGGCGCGGACCGCGTCGGCGGCGCCGGCGAGCCCGGCGACCTGCGCCAGCTCGGCACCGGCCTGCTCGGCCCGCGTGGCGAGCTCGGCGAGCGGGAGCTCCCCGGCCTGCGCCCGCAGCACGGCGAACTCGCGGTCCAGCTCCTCGGCGGCGCGCCGGGTGGCGGTGGCCCGCTCCTCGGCGACGTCGGCCGCGCCCCGGACGCGCTCCTCGTCGTCGGCGGAGACGGCCGGGCCGGCGTGCTCGGCCGGCCGGGGGTGCTCGGTGGCCCCGCACACCGGGCAGTCGGCACCGGGTCGCAGCCCGGCGGCCAGCTCGGCGGCCATCCCGTCGAGCCGGGCGGCGCGCAGCTCCACCAGTCGCTCGCGGGCCTCCACCCAGGCCAGCCGCGCCGCGTCGGCGAGCGCCCGCGCGGCGGCCAGCTCGGCCCCGACCTGCTCGGCCCGGCGGGCGGCCGCGAGCGCCGTGCGGGCGGACTCCTCGGCCGCGGTGAGCCCGGGCAGCCGCGCGGCGGCGGCCAGCGCGTCGTCCAGCCGGCGCTGGGCCTCGGCGACCCGCTCCGGCCAGTCCCGCGCCGCGCGGTCCCCCTCCGCGCAGCGCTCGGTCAGGGCGGCGACCTCCCGGCCGAGCCGGGTGGTGGCGCGGGCCAGCTCGCCGGCCCGGTCGGCCTCGGGCACCAGCGCGCGGGCCGCGGCCGCGGCGTCACGCAGCTCGCGGGCGAGCAGGGAGTCCGCGTCCGGGGAGGGCGGGTCGAGCCGGGCGGCCACCTCCGCCCAGGCGGCGCGGGCGGAGTCCAGGCCCGAGACGGCGTCCGCGGCGGCGCGGGCGGTCCGGTCGGCGTTCTCCAGGACGTCGCGGAGCGCCTCGGCCCGCCGTCCGGCGTCGGCACGGGCGCGCAGCGGAGCCAGCTGCTCCTCCTGCGCGGTCAGCCGGGACAGCTCCTGCCGAGCGCGGTCCCGCCGGGCGTGCCGGTCGGCGAGGGCGCGCGCCTCGGCCAGCTCGGCGTCGAGCCGGGCGCTGCGGGCCGCGGTCTCCTCGGCGGCCGCGGCGGCGCGGGCCCGCTCGGCGGCGGCCCGGGTGCGCACGCCGGCCACCCAGGCGCGCACCGACGTCCCGGGGTGCGCGCCGACCAGCTCGGGGGCCAGCTCCTCGGGCACCTCGACGTCGGCGATCTGGGCGACCCGGTGCAGCAGCGTGCTGATCCGGTGCCGGTCGGCGCGCAACGCCTCCTCGGCGGCGCGCCGCTCCCCCGCCAGCCACTCCTCGGCGCGGGCGAACCGGCCGACGTCGAACAGGGTGCGCAGCAGCCGGGCGCGGTCCTCCGGCTCGGCGCGGAGGAAGCGGGCGAAGTCGCCCTGCGGCAGGAGCACCACCTGGCAGAACTGCTCGGCGGACAGGCCCAGCCGCACCCGCAGGTACTCCGACCCCTCGTCGATCCGGGTGCTGACCGGCTCCCAGCTGTCCCCGTCCCGCCGCTGGACCAGGAGCTTGGCCTGCTCGGTGGTCTCCCCGGTGCCGCGCTTCTTCGGGCGGGTCTGCTCGGGCCGGCGGACGACGAGCAGCCGCTCCCCGGCGAGGGTGAGTTCCAGGGAGACCTCGGTGCGCGTGCCGGCGTCGGCGTGGTCGCTGCGCAGCCGCTTCTCCTCGCCGCGGGCGCCGGGCACGACCCCGTAGAGGGCGAAGACGACGGCGTCGAGCAGCGTCGTCTTGCCCGCGCCGGTGGGGCCCCACAGGAGGAACAGCCCGTCGCGGGCGACGGCGTCGACGTCGAGGGTCTCGGTGCCGGCGAACGGGCCGAACGCCGACAGCGACAGCGAGTGCAGCCTCACCGGGTCAGCTCCTCGCGGGCCGCCGCGCCCAGGGCCCGCCCCAGCAGCTCCCGCTCGGCGAGGGTCGCGCCGACCCCACCGCGGACGTGGGTGACGAACTCGCCGGCGACGTCCATGTCGCTGCGCCCGCGCAGCCGCTCCTGGTAGCTGCGCCCGTCGCCGCCGGAGCTCCCGCCGGTCCACTCCAGGTGCACGCAGTGCGGGAAGCGGGTCTGCAACCGGCGCATCGGGTCGGCAGGACGGACGTCGTCGGTCAGCCGCGCGGAGACGAAGTGCTCCGCGACGGCGTCGTGCGCCGGGTCGTCGAGCAGCTCGGCGAGCGTGCCGGTGAGCACGGTGAGCGGGCGGGGGGTGGGCAGCGGCAGCGGCCGCACCTCGGCCAGGCCGCCGGCGTCGAGGTCCACGAGCCAGGCCTGCTTCTGCTGGCCGGCCTCGCCGAAGGAGTAGGCCAGCGGGGAGCCGCTGTAGCGCAGCCGCGGGGTGAGGGTCTGCGGCCGGTGCAGGTGGCCCAGGGCGACGTAGTCGACCCCGTCGAAGGCGGCGGCGGGCACCAGGTCGACCCCACCGACGCAGATGTCGCGCTCGCTCTCGCTGGGCACGCCACCGCCGACGAAGGCGTGCGCGAGCACCACCGAGCGGGCGCCGGGCCGGAGGAACAGGTCGGCGCGCACCCGGTCCATCGCCTCGGTCAGCACCGCCTCGTGGTTGCGCGCGCCAGGGACGCCGAGCTCGTGCCGGGCGATCTCCGGCTCCAGGTAGGGCAGCCCGTAGAGGGCGACCTCGCCGTGCTCGTCGCGCAGCAGCACCGGCTCGTCGAGGCGGGTCGTCGCGGCGCGGACGTGCAGGCCCGCGGTCGACAGCAGCTCGGAGAACGTGCCCAGCCGCCGCGCGGAGTCGTGGTTCCCGGGGGTCAGGACGACGGTCGCGCCGGCGCGCAGGAGCCGGCCGACCACCCGGTCCAGGACCGCGGTCGCGTCCGCCGACGGCACCGCCCGGTCGTAGACGTCCCCGGCGACCACGACGACGTCGACGGACTCGGCGACGACGACGTCGGCCAGCCCGCCGAGCACCGCCTCCTGTTCGCGGAGCAGGTCGGCGCCGTGCAGCGACCGGCCGATGTGCCAGTCCGAGGTGTGCAGCAGCCGCATGGCGTCCGACGTTAGGGAGTGGGTCCGACAGTTGCGCGCACCCGGTCCGGCAGCTCCGGACCCGGCGCCCCGGGACGCGGCGGCCGCGGGGCCGGCAGCGGGGCCAGCTCCGTCTGACCGAACAGCCCGACGGAGCCGAGCACCGGCTGGGCCGGCGCGGGTGCCGGTCGCGCCGGCCGGCGGAGCAGCGGCACCCGCTGGGACAGCCGGAGGATCGCGCGACGGGCAGGGACCTCCACGCCGTGGTGGAGGGCCGCGGCGCCCGCCAGCGACAGGGCGACCAGGCCGGGCACGGCCAGCGCCAGGCCGGGGGTCATCTCCCCGAGGTCGGCCGGGTCCCGCCAGACCACGGCGAGGAGCTGGTCCCGCAGCGGGAAGTGGACCAGGTAGAGGCAGTAGGAGATCCGGCCGCCGTAGCCGAGGACCGGCCCGGACAGCCAGCGCGACGGCCCTCGCCCGGTCAGCGCCAGCCCGGCCACCAGCAGGGGGAAGACGCCCACGGCGACGCCGTAGTAGACGCGGTCGTCGAGCTCGGAACGCCAGGCGGCCCAGTTGCACACGACGAGCAGCGCCGTGATCGAGACCACGACCATGACCAGGCCGAGGCGATCCGACCACGGGCCTCGACGGCAGCGGCGCACGGCCAGGGCGGCCAGCGCACCGGCGAGGAAGCTCCAGGCGAGGCGGGCGAACCAGGAGATCTCCTCGACGCCGAGCCCGTGCACGTACTCGTCCACGACCAGCGGGAGCATGGCGCCGACCGCCAGGGCGAGGAGCACCGCGGCAGGCAGCCGGCGCAGGAACCACAGCCCCAGCGCCAGCAGCGGGAAGACGGCGTAGGCCAGCCACTCGGCGCTGATCGACCAGCCGGGGGCGTCGTAGCTGGAGCCCTTGAGGCTGTGGCGTCCCCACATCTGCGTCATGGTCAGCTGGCGCAGCAGGGGCATCTCCGTCAGCGGCGGGTGCGGGACGATCGCGTCCGGGTCCCAGCCCATGCCCTGGATGAGCAGGAGCGCGGTGAAGCTGAGCGCGGTCATCACCGCCCAGGCGGGCCACACGCGGGCGAACCGCGCGACGAGGAACCGGGCGGCGACGGGCACCGAGAAGCGCCGTCCGCACTCCTCGACGTAGCTCAGGGTGATCACGAAGCCGCTGAGCACGAAGAACAGCTCGACGCCCAACCACCCCGCGGCCAGGACCGGCTTCAGGAAGGCCACCGGACCCAGCAGGGGCATGAGCAGGAGCCGGAAGTGGTAGAGCACCACCCACAGCGCCGCGACGAAGCGCAGCCCGGTCAGGGCCCGGATCTCGTTCCGCGGCCCGTCGACCTCGACCGTCCGGGCCTCGCCCGCTGACCTCCGCAACCGCACCATGCCCCCTGACCGGCGGACGGAACCGTTCCGCCTCGACACCCGGTCGAGGCTAGGCGGGTCGTCGGGCGCGCCGCCCCGCTGAGCTCCACGACGCTGGCCGCCGGTCTGGGCACCTGCTGACAAGCTCCGTCACCTCGTGTCACACGTGCCCCCGGCTCCTCCGGAGCCACGACCCGGGTGGGTACGTGGACGGTCGCCGACGGGTGGTGCCGGTCACCGCCGGCGGCGCCGGTCCGCCGCACCGCGACGGGGCGGGCTGCCCGCCCGGCTCAGGTGGAGGGTCGGACGGTTGCGGAGAGCCGGTGCTCTCGCGCATCGCTCGCGACGCTCCGCAGCGCGCGGTTCCGGACGGCGTGCGCCGGCAGGGGCGCGGCCGTCCGGGGCCCCGCCGCGGCCCGCGGCGCCGGCACCACGCCGCGGTCGCCCGGCACCCGGGGGGTCACCGCCCGGCCGCCGCGGGTCGGGTCGCCGGGCACGACGGTGACCGCGGGCACCGCGACCCGCGCCGGAGCGCGCCGCGCCCCGGCCAGCCGGAGCACGAGCCGGCGGGCCGGCTCCTCCACCCCGTGGTGCAGGGCGGCGGCCCCGAGGAAGGACAACCCCACGAGCACGGGCGTCAGCAGCGCCTGCCCCGGCGTGAGCACCCAGCGCTCGTCCTGGCCCTGCCAGGGCAGGGTGAAGACCAGCTCGACCACCGGGAAGTGCACCAGGTACAGGCAGTACGAGATGCGTCCTCCGTAGACCAGCGGCCGGGAGGACAGCCGGCGTGCGAGCCCGCGCTCGCTCAGCGACAGGGCCGCGATGAGCACCGGGAAGACGACGACGACCGTCGCGGAGTAGTCGACGCTCCAGTCGCCGCCCTGCCGCCAGGAGCCCCACAGCAGCCCGAGGACGACGCACACCACCGAGCCCCGGACCGCGGCCGGCGCGACCCGTTCGGCCCGCGCGTCCGCCCGCAGCCGGCGGACGGCGAGCGCGGCCAGGATCCCGGCGGTGAACCCGCACGCGATGCGCAGCACCCAGTTCTGGTCGTGGTCGGGGGTGCCGAGGACGAACGCGGTGACGCTCAGCGGCGCCATGGCGGCGACGGAGAGCAGCAGCAGGACGAGGCCGGGCAGCCGCTGCAGGCGGGAGGCCAGCAGCGCCAGCAGCGGGAAGGCCAGGTACGCCGTCCACTCGGCGCTGATCGACCAGCCCGGCGGCACGAAGCTCGCGCCGGTGAGCGCGGACCGGTCCCACATCTGCGTCATGGTCAGCTGCCGCAGCAGCTCGGGCAGGTCGGCGTCGGGGTGCGGCGCGATGACGTCGGCGTCCAGCCCCCGGGACCGCAGCCCGTAGACGAAGGCGCCCATGACGACGGTGACGACCGCCCACGCCGGCCACACCCGCGCGAAGCGGCTGACCAGGAAGTCCCACGTGCCCCGCAGGCGGGGACGGCGGCCCATCCGGTCGAGGTAGGCCAGCGCGATGACGAAGCCGCTGAGCACGAAGAACAGCTCGACGCCCACCCAGCCCGACCGCACGATCGCCTGGACGGCTCCGAACGGGGCCAGGTAGGGGCCGGAGAAGGCCAGCAGGTGGAAGAGCACCACCCAGGTCGCGGCCACGGCACGGAGCCCGGTCAGCGCCCTGATGTCGCGCTGCGGGGCGCTCCGCGTGTCGCCGTGGGTCTGCATACCGCTCCTCGCCGTGTCCGGAGGAGGACCGATCCGTCCTCGTCCGCGATCGACGCTAGGGGCGGCCCCGGCCCGTCTTGAGGCGAGGCGCGAACAGAGTCGCAGCGCAGCGTTGGCAAGTCATCACAACGCGTGATCAGCAGTCACAGCCGTGCGGTGGGGTACCAGCCGTCCTGGTCACGGATGTAGCCGGC
The DNA here is from genome assembly GCF_054050115.1 of Geodermatophilus sp. SYSU D00708. Lineage (NCBI taxonomy): Bacteria > Bacillati > Actinomycetota > Actinomycetes > Geodermatophilales > Geodermatophilaceae > Geodermatophilus > Geodermatophilus sp. SYSU D00708. Next base: position 42,356 of record NZ_JBJGYS010000026.1, read on the forward strand.
GCTCTCCTGCGCCCGCCGGTCCGCGTCCTCCTCGATCATGTGGTTGAGCAGCTGCTGGACGCCGTCGCTGTCGGGGATCTGCCGGAGCACCGTCGGGCCGCCGTCACCGGCCGACTCGATCGTCAGCGTGCCGGAGCTGATCAGCCGCTCCCAGAGCGTCTGGCGGTAGGACACGTCGGTGATCCGGGACAGCCCGATGTCGCGGCCGTGGCGGGCGAGGACGCCCTCTCGGAAGAGCAGCCGGTGGGTGGTGACCACGTAGTGAGTCGTCCGCCACCGCAGGACGGGGACCAGCACGAAGACGAGCAGCAGCACCAGCGCGACGCCCGCGATCACCAGGCGGACGACGCCCTGCTGGCGGCCGTCGGGGACGAGGGCCGCGCCGTAGGAGGCGCCGCCGACCACGAGGAGGAAGGCGACGATCGGCCAGAAGATCGTCAGCCAGTGCGGGTGCAGGTGGCGGACGACCTCTTCGTCCTCGGCCAGGAGCTTGTCCGGGTAGGGCACCCGGTCAGGATGACCGACCTTCGGCGCCGCTCAGCGCTCCCGGGCGTGTGTCCGGACGTGTCGGACGTCACCGCTGGCGAGCGCGACGGTCCCCTCCGGCGTCCGGACGACGAGCCGGCCGTCCCAGTCCACCGACTCGGCGGTGCCCTCGAGGGTGGAGCCGTCCGGCAGGCTGACCACGACCGGCGTCCCGACGGTGGAGCACCAGGCCAGGTAGTCGCGGGCCAGCCCGCTGCCCACCGGGTCGCCCAGCGCCTCGACCCACGGCCGGTAGCGCCGCTCGAAGCCGCGCAGGAACTGCAGCAGCACCGAGGTCCGGTCCACCGGCCGGCCCGCGGCCAGGACCAGCGAGGTGCCGCCCTCGGGCAGCTCCTCGGCGCGGGTGGAGACGTTCAGGCCGACCCCGACGACGACGGCGCCCGAGCCCACCTCGGCGAGGATGCCGGCCAGCTTGGCGCCGTCGGCGGCGAGCAGGTCGTTGGGCCACTTCAGCGACGCCCGCACCCCCGGCACCTCGCCGACCGCCTCGGCCAGCGCGATCCCGGTCAGCAGCGCCAGCCACCCGCGCCGCGCCGCGGGCACGTCGGGGCGCAGCAGGAGGGAGACGGTGAGCCCGGCACCGGGCGGCGAGGCCCAGGTCCGGTCCAGGCGCCCGCGGCCGGCGGCCTGGTACTCGGCGACGAGGACGCTGCCCTCCGGCGCGTCGTCCGCGGCCCGCGCCAGCAGCACGGCGTTGGTGGAGCCGACCTCGGGGACCACCTCGACCGACCGCCACAGCAGGCTGTCCGGGGTGAGCGCGGCGGCGACGGCGGGACCGTCCAGGGGCGCCCGCGCGGGGTCGACGGACGCGGACGGCGACGGTTCGGGCACTCCCCTACGCTACGGAACCTGTGACAGCGGCTGAACTGGAGAACGCTGGCGAGCACCTGCCCGGCGACGTCGACATCCACACGACAGCGGGGAAGCTGGCGGACTTCGAGCGGCGGGTCCAGGAGGCCACGCACGCCGGCTCGGCGCGCGCGGTGGAGAAGCAGCACGCCGCGGGCAAGATGACCGCCCGCGAGCGGATCGAGGCGCTGCTGGACCCGGGCTCGTTCACCGAGCTCGACGAGTTCGCCCGCCACCGCTCCACCAACTTCGGCATGGACGACCGGCGTCCCTTCGGGGACGGCGTCGTCACCGGCTACGGCACCGTCGACGGCCGGCCGGTGTGCGTCTTCTCCCAGGACGTGACCGTCTTCGGGGGCAGCCTCGGCGAGGTCTACGGCGAGAAGATCGTCAAGGTGCTCGACCTGGCCATGCGCAACGGCTGCCCGGTCGTCGGCATCAACGAGGGCGGCGGCGCGCGGATCCAGGAGGGCGTGGTCTCCCTGGGCCTGTACGCGGAGATCTTCCGCCGCAACGTGCACGCCTCCGGCGTCATCCCGCAGATCTCGCTGGTCATGGGCGCCGCCGCCGGCGGGCACGTCTACTCCCCCGCGCTCACCGACTTCGTGGTGATGGTGGACAAGACCAGCCAGATGTTCATCACCGGCCCGGACGTGGTGAAGACGGTCACCGGCGAGGACGTCACGCTCGAGGAGCTCGGCGGCGCCCGCACGCACAACACCAAGTCCGGAGTGGCGCACTACCTGGCCGAGGACGAGACCGACGCGCTGGACTACGTCAAGGCGCTGCTGTCCTACCTGCCCAGCAACAACCTCGACCCGCTCCCGGCCCTCGAGGTCGCCCCGGTCGACACCACCCCCGACGGCGTCACCGACGACGACCGGGAGCTGGACACCTTCATCCCGGACTCGGCCAACACGCCCTACGACATGCACACCGTCGTCCAGCACGTCCTCGACGACGGCGAGTTCCTCGAGGTGCAGCCGCTGTTCGGCCCGAACATCGTGGTCGGCTTCGGCCGGGTCGAGGGCCGCCCGGTCGGCGTCGTGGCCAACCAGCCCACCCAGTTCGCCGGCACCCTCGACATCGACGCCAGCGAGAAGGCGGCGCGGTTCGTGCGCACCTGCGACGCCTTCAACATCCCGGTGCTGACCTTCGTCGACGTCCCCGGCTTCCTGCCCGGCACCTCCCAGGAGTGGGAGGGGATCATCCGCCGCGGCGCGAAGCTGATCTACGCCTACGCGGAGGCGACCGTCCCGAAGATCACCGTCATCACCCGCAAGGCCTACGGCGGCGCCTACGACGTCATGGGCTCCAAGCACCTCGGCGCCGACCTCAACCTGGCCTGGCCGACGGCGCAGATCGCGGTGATGGGCGCGCAGGGCGCGGTGAACATCCTCTACCGGCGCGAGCTGGCCGAGGCCGACGACCCCGACGCCCGCCGGGCCGAACTGATCACCGAGTACGAGGACGCGCTGCTGTCCCCGTACATCGCGGCCGACCGTGGGTACGTCGACCAGGTGATCCGGCCGTCGGAGACCCGCATCGAGATCACCAAGGGACTGCGGCTCCTGGCCAACAAGCGGCAGACGTTGCCCCCGAAGAAGCACGGGAACATCCCGCTGTGACATCGTCGTCCCCGGCCGGCCCGCTCCTGCGGGTCGTCAAGGGTGAGCCCAGTCCCGAGGAGCTCGCCGCCCTCACCGTCGCCGTCGCCGCGCTGTCGCAGCGACGGCCCCGCCGCCGGCCCGCCCCGGTCGGGGCCTGGGCCGCGTTCGGCGACGCCCACCGCACAGCACTGCGCCCCGGCCCCGGCGGCTGGCGCGCCGCAGGGAGGTTCGCATGAGTGTCGATCGTCGGCTGGTGCTCGCGTCGGCGTCCCCGGCGCGGCTGACGCTGCTGCGGCAGGCCGGCCTCACCCCCGAGGTCGTCGTCAGCGACGTCGACGAGTCGGCCGTGACGGCTCCGCGGGTGGGTGAGAAGGTCGCGCTCCTGGCCGCCGCCAAGGCCGGCGCGGTCGCCAAGCAGGAGACCGACGCGCTCGTCGTCGGCGCCGACTCACTGCTGGAGTTCCGCGGACAGGCGCTGGGCAAGCCGGCCGACGCCCGGGACGCGCGCGACCGCTGGCAGCGGATGAGCGGCAAGAGCGGCGTGCTGCACACCGGGCAGGCGCTGTTCGACGTCCAGGACGGCCGGGTGGTGAGCCGGGACGTCGCCGTCGTGTCGACCGCGGTCCACTTCGCCACGCCGACGCCGCAGGAGATCGAGGCCTACCTGGCGACCGGGGAGCCGCTGGCCGTGGCCGGCGCGTTCACCCTCGACGGGCTGGGCGCACCGTTCGTCCGCCGGGTGGACGGCGACCCCGCGGCCGTGGTCGGCCTGTCCCTGGCGACCCTGCGCACCCAGCTGGCCAAGCGCGGGCTGACGATCACCGACCTCTGGCGCCGCTGACCGGGTCGGCCCGGACCAGGTCGAGGACGACGGCGCCGGCGACGGGCCGCAGGCGCTCCAGGCGGCGCTCGAGCCGCTCGGCCCACGCGGGGACCCGGCGCACCCCGCTCGGGTAGAGGTAGAGGTTCTCGCGGCCCGCCGGCTGCCAGCCCCCGGCCCGCGCCCGCCGGAGGAAGTCGCGGACCGGGAAGGTCCGCTCCCCGGGCGTGAGCACGTGGTAGGCCCAGACGTAGGGGTGCACGCGGTTGGGCTCCATCGCCCGCCACCGGGCCGACGGAGAGCTCACCGCCCGCACCTGCGCGAGGACCCGGTCCAGGTCGGTCACGTGGTGCAGGGCGTCGACGCTGATCACCAGGTCCGCGGAGCCGGCGGGGACGGCGTCGGTGAGGGTCTCCCCCGTGCCGACCACGAACCGCACGTTGTCCAGCCCGGCCGCCTCCGCGCGCCGCCGGGCGTAGTCGACGTAGTTGGGCAGCGGCTCGACGCCCACGAACGTGCGGGCGGGGTGACGGGTCGCCAGCTCGCGCAGCAGCGTGCCGGTGCCGCAGCCGACCTCCAGCACCCGGCCCGGGACCGCGGCGAGCAGCCGGTCGAAGTGGTCGGCCCGCCGCCGCGCCATGTGACCGGTGGCGCGCAGGTCGTCGTACTCGTCGGGCCGCCCGTCGAAGCCGGCGTTCAGCGGGGGGACGTCGTCGGGCGGTCGCTGCACCCAGGCCCCTCGGGAGGTCATCGCCGCAGGCTAGGCGACCGGCGCGGCGACCGGGCCCGGTCCGGGCGCGGCGGTCCACCCTGCGGGAGCGTCGGCGGCGCCCCGCTGGCTACAGTCGAGCGGCTCGACAACCGGAGGAGGAGGACCCGTGCAGAAGGTCCTGATCGCCAACCGCGGCGAGATCGCCGTGCGCGTCGCGCGCGCGTGCAAGGACGCGGGGCTGACCAGCGTCGCCGTCTACGCCGAGCCCGACCGCGATGCGCTGCACGTGCGGATGGCCGACGAGGCCTTCGCCCTCGGCGGGACGACGCCCGGCGACTCGTACCTGGTCATCGACAAGATCCTCCAGGCCGCCGCGCAGTCCGGCGCCGACGCGATCCACCCCGGGTACGGCTTCCTGTCCGAGAACGCCGACTTCGCGCGGGCGGTCATCGACGCGGGGCTGACCTGGATCGGCCCCTCCCCCGAGGCGATCATCGCGCTGGGCGACAAGGTGCAGGCCCGGCACATCGCCACCAAGGCCGGTGCGCCGCTGGTGCCGGGCACCAAGGACCCGGTCTCCGGCGCCGACGAGGTCCTCGCCTTCGCCGAGGAGCACGGCCTCCCGGTGGCCATCAAGGCCGCCTTCGGCGGTGGCGGCCGCGGGCTCAAGGTGGCTCGCACCACCGACGAGATCCCCGAGCTGTTCGACTCCGCGGTCCGCGAGGCGGTCTCCGCCTTCGGCCGCGGCGAGTGCTTCGTCGAGCGGTTCCTGGACAAGCCGCGGCACGTGGAGGCCCAGGTGCTCGCCGACACCCACGGCAACGTGGTCGTCGTCGGCACCCGCGACTGCTCGCTGCAGCGCCGCAACCAGAAGCTGGTCGAGGAGGCGCCGGCGCCGTTCCTGACCGACGAGCAGCGGGCGCGCATCCACTCCTCGGCCAAGGCGATCTGCCGGGAGGCCGGTTACCACGGCGCCGGGACCGTCGAGTACCTGGTCGGCGCCGACGGGTCGATCTCCTTCCTGGAGGTCAACACCCGGCTGCAGGTGGAGCACCCGGTCAGCGAGGAGACCAGCGGCATCGACCTGGTCCGCGAACAGTTCCGCATCGCCGACGGGCTGCCCCTCGACGTCACCGAGGACCCCACCCCGCGCGGGCACAGCATCGAGTTCCGCATCAACGCCGAGGACGCCGGGCGCAACTTCATGCCCGCCCCCGGCCCGGTGCAGCGGCTGGAGATCCCGCAGGGCCCGGGCGTGCGGTGGGACTCCGGCGTGGAGACCGGCGGTGAGGTGGCCGGGGCCTTCGACTCGATGCTGGCCAAGCTCATCGTCACCGGCGCCACCCGTGAGCAGGCGCTCCAGCGCGCCCGCCGCGCCCTGGACGAGCTGGTCGTCGAGGGCATGCCGACGGTCATCCCGTTCCACCGGGCCGTCGTCCGCGACGAGGCGTTCACCAGCGAGCCGTTCACCGTGCACACCCGCTGGATCGAGACCGAGTGGGACAACCAGGTCCCGCCGCACTCCGCCACCCCCACCGAGCACGGCGAGCCGGAGGAGCGGCAGACCGTCGTCGTCGAGGTCGGCGGACGCCGGCTCGAGGTCTCCCTGCCCGCCGGGCTGGCCGCCGGCGGTGGTGCCCCCGCCGCGGCGCCGGGCGCCAAGCCCCGCCGGCGCAGCGGCGGGCACGGCGGCTCGGCCGCCTCCGGCGACGCCCTCACCAGCCCGATGCAGGGGACGATCGTCAAGGTCGCGGTCTCCGACGGGGACACCGTGGCCGAGGGCGACCTCGTCGTCGTCCTCGAGGCGATGAAGATGGAGCAGCCGATCGCCGCCCACAAGGCCGGCACGGTGACCGGCCTGTCGGCCGAGGTGGGCGCCACCGTCACCAGCGGTGCGGCGATCTGCACGATCGCCGACGCCGAGTAGTCCCCGCGACACCCCGAGGGCCCGGAACCGGACAACCGGTTCCGGGCCCTCGACGTCGGTCGCCCCGCGTCGCCGGTGCGCTCAGCCGCGGGCCCGGAGCCGGGCGAGCGCCCAGCCGGCGAGCGCGATCGCACCGAGGCCGCCGGCCGCGAGGGCCGGCAGCGGCCAGCCGCCGTCGCGCGAGGTCTGCGCCGCCGTCGCGACGTCGACCGCCTGCAACGCGTCGGCCAGGAGCGGCGTCCCGGCGGAGGTGGGGGTGCCGAGCAGCGTCCCGGGCGTCCCGGCGCCGGAGGCGCCATCGGCATCGGGGCCCGCGGCGGCGGGGGCCGCGGCGCGCTCCGGGGTGCCCGGCAGCACCTCGGGCTCCACCCCGGACGGCTCCTCCGGCAGCGGGGTGGTCGCGACGGCGTCCCCGGCCGCGCCGGTCACCGTGACGGTGGCGCCGACCGCGGTGACCGCGTCCACGGTGACCGTGAGGTCGCCACCGGAGACCGGCACGGGCACGCCCACCGGCAACGCCGCCTGCAGGTCGTCGTCCCAGCTCCCGGCGGCCGCCGGGGTGCCGTCGAGGAGCAGTGCGGTGTCGGGCAGCCCGCCGGCGCGGTGCAGCAGGACGCCGGACTGCAGGTCGAACAGGTTCTCCGCGGTGCCCAGCCACCCGTCGCGCCCCGTGGCGGCGCGGTACTCCAGCCAGTACGTGGCGCCCTCGGGGTCGGTCAGCCGGACGGCGCGGGTGCCCTGCCGGCCGGACAGCGGCGCGAGGGTCACCGTGGTGGCCGGGGCGCCGGCCGCGACGGCCGCCTGGGCCGATGCGGGCAGGACGCCGAGCAGCGCCGCCTGCGGGGCGTTCAGGGCGCCCATGGAGGCCCAGGAGGCACCCATGACGTCGTAGTAGTCCCGGTAGGACGCGGTGCGGCAGGTGCCGGTCTCGACGGCGGCGTCGCACTGGTGGCCGGAGGAGTGCCCCAGGCCGAAGTTGTGACCCAGCTCGTGGGCGATCACGGAGGGCAGCACGTCGCGGACGTAGAGACGGCCACCCGCGCCCGGGCCCGAGCCGACCTGGCCGAGGGCGTAGGAGCAGCCGGGCAGCTGCTGCGGGAGGCTGCTCACGTAGAGCAGCAGGTGGCGGCCCGGCCCGGACCGGAAGCCGATCCGGTCGGCGACCTCGTTCCACAGCGCGGTGGGGTCCGAGCAGCCCGCGGCCGTGCGGATCCAGTCGTGGGTCTCGTCGACCCCGAGGGAGACGGCGCCGTCGGTCTGCTCGGCCCAGAAGTCCGCGACCGGCCCGTCGACGGCGGCCGCGACCTGGGCCGGCGTCGTCCCGTCCTCGGTCCCTCCGGCCGGGACCACCAGGGCCACGGTGACCCGGTTGGTGAGGGACGCGCTGCGGGCGGCGGCGTGCTCGGGCGCCTCCTCGACCACCTCGGCGTCGAGGACGTCGCGGGCGGCCTCGTAGCCCTCCGCACCGGCGGCGTCGGCCAGGCGGTCCCCCACGGTCACCTCGACGGTCGACCCCACGGGCAGGTCGGCGACGGCCTCGGTCGGCACGCGCACGGCCTCGCCGGCCTCGGTCTCGACCCAGCTCAGCGGCGCCTCGGCGGCGTGGCCCTCGGCAGCGTCGGCCACCGCGGGGGAACCGGCCAGGTCGGTCTCCGGCCAGGCCTGGACCAGCTCACCGACGACGGTGTCGCCGGGCTCGTCGGCCCGCGCCGTCGTCAGCGGCAGCGCGAGGGAGACGACGGCCGCGGTCGCCACAGCGGCGAGCGCGCGGAGGCGGCGAGGGTGCGGGGAGGAGTGCATCTCCTACCCCATCGGCGGCCCCGCCCCCCATCGGCACCGGCGGCGGAGAATCCAGCCGAAACCGCTGTCACATCCGTCGCGGGTGTCCCATCCGCCCGGCTGACCGCTCGCGTGTCCCCAACGACCCCAGCGGCCTCATGCGAGCGCGTCGGCGCCCATCAGCCGCCGTCCGGCCTCGGTGATCGAGCCGGACAGCGACGGGTAGATCGCGAAGGTGTGCGCCAGGTCGCTGACCGTGAGCCCCTTGGTGACCGCCAGGGCGATCGGCAGGATCAGCTCGGACGCACCGGGCGCGACGACCACCCCGCCGACGACGACGCCGGTCGCCTGGCGGGCGAACAGCTTGACGAAGCCGTCGCGCATGTCGGCCATCTTGGCCCGCGCGTTGGTGGCCAGCGGCAGCCGGACGACGTCGATCTGCGCGTCCTCGGGCAGCGACTTCTCCTGCACGCCCACGGTGGCGATCTCCGGGTGGGTGAAGACGTTGGCCGCCACGGTCTTCAGCCGGATCGGGGTCACCGCCTCACCGAGGGCGTGCCACATGGCGATCCGGCCCTGCATCGCCGCCACCGAGGCCAGCTGGAAGACGCCGGTGACGTCACCGGCGGCGTAGATGCCGGGCACGCTGGTGCGCGAGACGCGGTCGACGACGACGTGACCGGAGGGCGCCAGCTCCACCCCGCACTGCTCGAGGTTGAGCCCCGCGGTGTTGGGCACGGTGCCCACGGTCATCAGCGCGTGCGAGCCGTCGACGGTGCGGCCGTCGGTCAGCTCGACCGAGACGCCCTTCTCGGTGCGCCGCACGCCGGCGGCCCGGCCGCGCTCCAGCCGCCCGCCGCGGGACTGGAACACCTGCTCGAGCACCTCGGCGGCGTCGGAGTCCTCGCCGGGCAGCACCCGGTCGCGGGAGGAGACCAGGGTGACCGGGACGCCGGCCTCCAGGTAGCCGGAGGCGAACTCCGCGCCGGTGACCCCCGAGCCGACGACGACCAGGTGCTCGGGCATGTCCTGCAGCTCGTAGACGTCCCGCCAGTCGAGGATCCGCTCGTGGTCGGGCTCGGCGCCGGGCAGCACGCGCGGGTCGGCGCCGGTGGCGATGAGGACGACGTCGGCCTCGAGGGTCTCGCTCACCGCGCCCTCGTCGTCCACCACCTCGACCCGGTGCTCGACCAGGCCGCGGACGTCGTCGGCCATGCGACCGCCCCCCGGGACCACGCGCACGCCCTCGCCCACCAGCCGCGCCTTGATGTCGGCCGACTGCGCGACCGCGAGGCCCTTGACCCGCTGGTTGACCGCGCCGAGGTCGATGCCCACCGCCGCCAGCTCGGCGCCCTGCACGCCCAGCGCGGCCGAGTCGCGCACGTTGGTCATCGCGCCGGCCGAGGCGATGAAGGTCTTGGAGGGGACGCAGTCGGTGAGCACGCTGGCCCCGCCGACGCCGTCCCGCTCGACGACGGTGACCTGCGCACCGAGCGATGCGGCGACCAGCGCGGCCTCGTAGCCGGCGGGACCGCCGCCGATGATCACGATGCGGGTCATGAGGGTCCTCAGGGGTGCGGGGCGGACACGTGCGGGCTCATTGTCCCCGTTGCCGGGGCCGCCGCGCGCCATCCCCCGGGGAGGGGCGTGCCACACGAACTAGGCTCGCCAGGCGATGGGCCTCTACGCCGCGTACGGGTCGAACATGGACCCCGCACAGATGCTCCGGCGCTGCCCCTCCTCCCCGCACACCGGTACCGGGTGGATCCGCGGCTGGCGGCTGACCTTCGGGGCCGAGGAGTACGGGTGGGACGGCGCGCTGGCGACCCTCGTCCCCGACGACAGCCTGCCCCCGGGCGCCCCGCCCGGTGAGGCGCTGACCCCCGGCGTCTTCGTGGCCCTCTACGACCTCACCGAGGCCGACGAGCGGGCGCTGGACGCGTGGGAGGGCGCCGACCTCGGGCTCTACCGCAAGCTGCACCTGCGGGTGCACACCCTGACCGGCGACCAGGTGGCCTACGTCTACGTCCTCGACGCGTTCGAGGGCGGCCTCCCCTCGGCTCGCTACCTGGGCGCGCTGGCCGACGCCGCGGAGTCCGCCGGCGCCCCCGACGACTACCTGACCGAGCTGCGCTCCCGGGAGTGCCGCTCCACCGGCGTCTGACCCCGCCCCTCCCCCGCGATCATGAAGTTCGGGATCCGACACGCCGTCAGCCGTCGGTGCGTCCCATCCCGGACGTCATGATCGCTGCCGGAAGGGGACGCCGAGCGCGCGCGCCGTCCGCGCCACCATGGCCAGGTGCCGGCGGTAGACGTCGGTCGCAGTGAAGTGCAGCAACGTCCATCCGCGCTCGGTCACCCAGTTGTGCCGATCCCGGTCCGCGGTGAGCTGCTCACGGGTCATGTGTGCCTCGAGCCCGTCGAACTCCACCCCCACGCACTCCTCCTCCCAGCCCATGTCCAGGAAGCAGGTCCGCCCCTCGCCGGCCAGGTCGATCTGAACGCGCGGAACAGGCAGGCCGGCCCGGAGGAAGCGCCATCGGGTACGCGACTCCATCGGCGACTCCGCCGCGGCGTCGGCGACCGGGATCAGCTCGCGCAACCGGATGACCTGGCGCAGACCGGCCTGGTCCGCAGCCGCCGCCGCGAGTTGATCGCGGGTGCACGTCCCTGTCCTGAGGGCGGCGTCCAGCGTCGCCAATCCGTCGATGGGTGCGGTGCTGCGGACGACGTCGCAGGCGGTCCGCGCCGGCGGAGTGCACCAGACGCCGTCCACGAGCACCGCGTCGTCCGTACCGAGCGAGGACGGGTGCACCTGCACGCCGGGCAGCCTCCGATTGACCAGCTGGGCCGGGCCGAGGAAGTGCAGCGTCCGGTCCTCCACGACGTCGAAGCCCCACAGGGACGCCGCAGTCGAGTGGCAGGCCACGAGGTCGCCGCCCACCGCCAGTGCCGCGGCGCGCAGCCGCAGCATCGGGGAGTCCGGCAGCTCGCCGTCGAGGAGCACTCCGCGCCACGGGCTCCGCCGCCATCTGCCGGCGCGGATCAGGGCACGGACCTCGGCGTCAGTGCAGTGGTCCAGGGCCTGCGACGTGGAGAAGACGCCGTGTTGGGCGGCGATGAGCCGGTAGAGCGCGAAGTCCACGGCGGGCAGCGTCCGGCGACGCCGATGCCCTCGGTCCCGTTCCGACGCATCTGTGGACGGTCGCGGGGGTGTGGACCCGTCCCGCGATCATGAGGTCCGGGAACGGACACGCGGAGTGGACCGCGCGTGTCCCATCCCGGACTTCATGATCGCGGGAAGCGGGGCGGGGTCACGCCTCCGGGGCGGCGAGGAAGGTCTCCAGCAGCTGCTGCGCGGCCAGAGCCGGGGTCAGCTCCCCCGCCAGCACCGCCTTCTCCAGCTCGGGCGCGACCGACCGGATGCCGGGGTGGGCCCGCAGCCGGTGCTCGAGCCCGTCGCGGACGAGGTGCCAGGTCCAGCGCACCTGCTGGGTGCGGCGGCGCTCCTCGAACTCGCCGGAGGCCTTCATCCGCTCCTGGTGCTCGACCAGCTTGGCCCAGACCGCGTCCAGCCCCTCGCCGGTCAGCCCGGCGCACGTCAGCACCGGCACGTCCCAGCCGCCCTCGACGTGGCCGCGCAGCATCCGGATCGCCCCGGCCAGCTCCCGCGCCGCCCGCCGCGCGTCGACGGCGCCCGGCCCGTCGGCCTTGTTCACCGCGATGACGTCGGCGATCTCGAGGATCCCGCGCTTGATGCCCTGCAGCTGGTCGCCGGTGCGGGCCAGGGTCAGGAACAGGAACGAGTCGACCATCTCGGCGACGGTGACCTCCGACTGCCCGACGCCGACGGTCTCCACCAGGACGACGTCGTATCCGGCGGCCTCCACGACCACCATCGACTCCCGCGTGGCCTCCGCGACCCCGCCGAGCGTGCCGGACGTCGGCGACGGCCGGATGAACGCGGCCGGGTCGACCGACAGCCGGGCCATGCGCGTCTTGTCCCCGAGGATCGACCCGCCGGAGCGGGCGGACGACGGGTCGACGGCGAGCACGGCGACGCGCGACCCCGCGGCGGTGAGCGTCACCCCGAGCGAGTCGATGAAGGTCGACTTGCCGACACCGGGGACGCCGCTGATGCCGACCCGGCGCGCCGAGCCGGTGTGCGGCAGCAGCTCGACGAGCAGCTCCTGCGCGCTGTCCCGGTGGTCGGCGCGCTGGGACTCGACCAGCGTGATCGCCCGCGCCACGGCCCGGCGGTTCCCCGCGAGGACCCCCTCGACCAGCGCCGGGACGTCGACCGCTCGAGCCGACATCAATGACCGAGGCGCGAGGACAGCGTCCGCAGCAGCCCCTGCGCCGCCTCGGCGATGACCGTGCCGGGCAGGAACACCTCGGCCGCGCCCATCTCCTTCAGCGTCGGCACGTCGTCGGGCGGGATGACCCCGCCGACGACGATGACCACGTCCTCCGCGCCGAGCTCGGCGAGCGCCTCCTTGAGCGCCGGCACCAGCGTGAGGTGCCCCGCGGCCAGCGACGAGACACCGACGACGTGGACGTCGGCCTCCACCGCCTGCCGGGCGACCTCCTCCGGCGTCTGGAACAGCGGGCCGACGTCGACGTCGAACCCGAGGTCGGCGAAGGCGGTCGCGATCACCTTCTGGCCGCGGTCGTGGCCGTCCTGGCCCATCTTCGCGACCAGGATGCGGGGACGGCGTCCCTCCGCCTCGGCGAACGCCTCGGCCATCCGCCGGGTCTCCTCCATGGGGCCCGATGCTCCCGCCTCCTCGCGGTACACACCCGAGATGGTGCGCACCTGGCCGGCGTGCCGCCCGTAGACCTCCTCCAGCGCGTCGGAGATCTCCCCGACGGTCGCCTTGGCCCGCGCGGCGTCCACGGCGAGCTTCAGCAGGTTCGCGTCCAGCTCGCTCCCCCGCCGTCCCTCCGCGGCCGCCCGCGCCGCGTCGGTGAGCCGGCGCAGCGCGTCCTGCACCGCCGCGGCGTCCCGGGAGGCCCGCAGCTCCTCGAGCTTGGCCTTCTGCTGGGCCAGGACGTCGGCGTTGTCGACCCGCAGCACCTCGATCGCCTCGTCGGCCTCGACCCGGTACTTGTTGACGCCGATCACCGGCTGCCGGCCGGAGTCGATGCGTGCCTGGGTGCGGGCCGCGGCCTCCTCGATGCGCAGCTTCGGGATGCCGTCGTCGATGGCCTGGGCCATGCCGCCGTGCTCGGCGACCTCCTGGATGTGCGCCCAGGCGCGCCGCGCCAGGTCGTAGGTGAGCTTCTCCACGTAGGCCGACCCGCCCCACGGGTCGATGACCCGCGTCGTGCCCGACTCCTGCTGCAGCAGCAGCTGGGTGTTGCGGGCGATCCGGGCGGAGAAGTCCGACGGCAGCGCGAGCGCCTCGTCGAGGGCGTTGGTGTGCAGCGACTGGGTGTGCCCCTGGGTGGCGGCCATCGCCTCCAGGCAGGTGCGGACGACGTTGTTGAACACGTCCTGCGCGGTCAGCGACCAGCCCGAGGTCTGCGAGTGGGTGCGCAGCGACAGCGACTTGGGGTTCTCCGCGCCGGCCTCCTTCATGAGCCGGGCCCACAGCAGCCGGCCGGCCCGCAGCTTGGCGACCTCCATGAAGAAGTTCATGCCGATCGCCCAGAAGAACGAGAGCCGCGGTGCGAACGCGTCGACGTCCAGCCCCGCGCCCTTGCCCGCCTGCACGTACTCCACCCCGTCGGCCAGCGTGTAGGCCAGCTCCAGGTCGGCCGTCGCCCCGGCCTCCTGGATGTGGTAGCCGGAGATGGAGATCGAGTTGAACCGCGGCATCTGCTGCGAGGTGAACGCGAAGATGTCGCTGACGATCTGCATCGAGGGCTTGGGCGGGTAGATGTAGGTGTTGCGGACCATGAACTCCTTGAGGATGTCGTTCTGGATGGTCCCGGCCAGCTGCGCGGGTGCCACCCCCTGCTCCTCCGCGGCGAGGATGTAGAGCGCCATCACCGGCAGCACCGCGCCGTTCATGGTCATCGAGACGCTCATCCGGTCCAGCGGGATGCCGTCGAACAGCTGCCGCATGTCCAGGATCGAGTCGACGGCCACCCCGGCCATGCCGACGTCGCCGACCACGCGCGGGTGGTCGGAGTCGTAGCCGCGGTGGGTGGGCAGGTCGAAGGCGATGGACAGGCCCTTCTGCCCGGCGGCGAGGTTGCGCCGGTAGAACGCGTTGGACGCCGCCGCGGTGGAGAAGCCGGCGTACTGGCGGATCGTCCACGGCTGGGTCGTGTACATCGTCGGGTAGGGGCCGCGCAGGAACGGCGGCAGCCCGGGCAGGGTCTGCAGGAAGTCCAGGCCCTCGAGGTCGGCCGGCGTGTACAGCGGCGGGACGGCGATGCCCTCGGGCGTCTCCCAGGTCGCCTCCGCCACGCTGCGCCCGGTGGTCTCCTCGAACCGCTTGGCCCAGTCGTCCGCCGAGGGGCCGGCCGACGGGCGCCCCAGGTCGACGCCGCCGAAGTCGGGGATCGTGCTCATGCCGGAACTCCCAACTGCTCGTGGACCGTGCGGAGGACGTCGAGCGCGTCACACCCGGCGTACACGTACCCGTCGACGCCGTCCACACCCAGCGACGGCTTCCCGGCCAGCCACACCTGCGTGGCACCGGCCGCGTGCAGCTCTTGGGCGAGGGCCGCTGCAGACTCGCCGTAGTCGCGGTCGGTGCCGCAGATGCAGGCCACCGTCGTCCCGGCGTCGGCGAGGCCGCTCGCCCCGTCGCCGGACGGCGTGGCCAGCCCGCCCGCCTGGAACAGGTTGGCCGCGAAGGTCGCCCGCGCGGTGTGCCGGGCCACCGGGCCGATCGTGGCCAGGTAGACCCGCGGCCGCTCCGCCGCCGCGTCGGCGCGGTCGCGCAGCTCCTCGAACTCCTGCGCGGCGCGCAGCCGGGGCAGCCCGCCGGAGGGCTGCGCGGGAGCCGCCGGCCGCCGCTCGGGCAGCTGCTCGGCCAGGTTGGGGAACTCGCTGACGCCGGTGATCGGGTCCTTGCGGTGCGCCAGCCGCTCGGCGCGGGTGGCCCAGGCCGCGGCCAGCCGGTCACGGACCAGCCCGGAGTCCAGCGCCGCGGCCAGCCCGCCGGCCCGCTCGATCTCGGTGAACCACTCCCACGCGGCGCGGGCCAGGTCGTCGGTGAGCGTCTCGACGTACCAGGAGCCGCCGGCGGGGTCGAGTACGCGGGCCAGGTGGCCCTCCTCGACCAGCAGGGCCTGGGTGTTGCGGGCGATCCGGCGGGAGAAGGCGTCGGGCAGGCCGAGGGCGGCGTCGAAGGGCTGCACGGTCACGACGTCGGCGCCGCCCACGCCGGCGGCGAAGCAGGCGACCGTCGTCCGCAGCATGTTGACCCACGGGTCGTGCCTGGTCGTCATGACCGAGGAGGTGACGGCGTGCTGGCGCTGGGCGCGGACGTCGGGCGCGGCGCCGCTGACCTCGCCGACCCGGTCCCACAGCCGCCGGGCGGCGCGCAGCCCGGCGATCGTCGTGAACTGGTCGGCCGACGCCGAGAAGCGGAACTCCAGCTGGCCGAACGCCTCGTCCACCGACAGGCTGCCGGCGGTCAGCGCCCGCAGGTAGGCCACCCCGGCGGCCAGCGCGCAGCCCAGCTCCTCGACGACGCTGCCGCCCGCGTCGGCGAACACCGTGCCGTCCACGACCACCGTGCGCAGCCCGGGGTGGGCCATCGCCCGGCGCGCGACGTCGGCCAGGCCGGAGAGGTCCTGCGCCTCCCCGGACGCGGCGTGCACCCCGAGCGGGTCCAGGCCCAGCGAGCCGCCGGGCGCCAGGTCGGTGCGGCCCTCCACCAGGGCCAGGAACGCCTCCGCCGCGCCCGGTCCCCCGGAGACCGTCACGGGCGCGAGGTCCAGCAGCACGTCGGTGAGCACCTCGCCGAGCGCCTCGACCGGGATCGCGCCCTCGCCGAGCACCAGCCACAGCGAGGTGACGCCGTTCTCCAGGTCCGCGGCGATCGCCTCGCGGGTGACCGCGACGTCGGGGTGCGCGTGCCGCTGGCGGACGTCCCAGCCACCGGGCACGTCGCTGCTCGCGCCCCCGGCGCGCCCGCCACGGACGAAGGGCGGCAGCCCCGGGACGCCGACCGCGCCGGGCAGGTCACCGACGTCCTCGGCGGTGTACAGCGGGGCGACGCTCACGCCGGTGGCCACCGGACGGCGGAGGGCGCCCTCGACCGGGTCGGGGAGGTCCTCGCGGCCGGCCTTCCGGAGCACGCCGGCGACGAGGTCGCGCCACTGGTCGCGGGTGACGGCCGGGAACTCGCCCGCGAGCCGCAGGTCCTCGGGGACCTCGTGCTCGGCGGGCACCTCGGCGTCACCGGGGTGGGCGGGCTCCTGCTCGGGTGAACGCATCGTCGGGTCCCCCTTCTCGGGTCGAGGAGCGACAGTCTCTACCGGCGCTTGCCCGTTTCCGTCCGGCCGGGGTGCGGCGACGGACCGGGCGGAGGGGTCCCCGCGTCGGCGGCCAGCGCGTGCAGGGCGGTGCGGGCCATCAGCCGCACACCCACCCCGATCGCCCGCTCGTCGACGTCGAAGGTCCCCCGGTGCAGGTCCAGCGGGGCACCGCCACCGTGCGTACCCAGCCGGGCCAGCGCGATGGGCAGCACGTCGGCGAACCAGCCGAAGTCCTCGCCGCCCATGCTCTGCGGGGACAGCTGCAGCCCCTCGGGGCCGACCGTCTCCAGCGCCGCCGAGCGCATCAGCGCGACCGCCCGCGGGTCGTTGACCACCGGCGGCACCCCCCGGATGTAGTCGACGTCCACCTCGGCGCCGGTCGTGGCGGCCACCCGCCCGACCAGCGAGCGCAGCAGCGCCTCGGCGTCCTGCCAGGTGTCCCGGTCGAGCACGCGCACCGTGCCGCGCAGGTGGCCGCGCTGCGGGATCGCGTTGGCCGCCACCCCGGCGTTGACCGCGCCCCACACCAGGGACATGCCGGCGCGCGGGTCGACCTGCCGGGACAGCAGCGCGGGCAGGTCGGTGATCAGCCGGCCGAGGGCGTCGACCAGGTCCACGGTCAGCTGGGGCCGGGCGGTGTGCCCGCCGGGACCGGTCAGCGTGACGTCCATGCGGTCGCAGGCGGCGGTGATCGACCCGGTGCGCAGCCCGACCGTGCCCGCCGGGATGGAGGGGTCGCAGTGCAGCGCGAACGCCCGGGAGGCGCCGTCGAGCACGCCGGCGGCGACGACCTCGGTGGCGCCGCCGGGCACCGTCTCCTCGGCCGGCTGGAACACGCACCGGACCGTGCCCGGCAGACCGTCGAGGCTGGTCAGCGCCAGGGCGACGCCGAGGACGACGGTGGTGTGCACGTCGTGCCCGCACGCGTGGCAGGTGCCCTCGCGGGTGGAGGCGTACGGGGCGTCCTTGAGGTCGGGCAGCGGCAGCGCGTCGATGTCCGCCCGCAGCACCACGACCGGGTCGCCGGAGCCGACCTCCACGACCAGCCCGGTCCCGGTCGGCAGCCGCCGGGGCTGCAGGCCCGCGTCGCGCAGCCGCTGCTCGAGGAAGGACGTCGTCTCGAACTCGGCGAACGCCAGCTCGGGGTGGGCGTGCAGGTGCCGGCGGACCGCGATGAGCTGCTGGTTTCGGTCGGCGGTCCACTCGTCGACCGCCGTCCCCAGCTTCTCCGGGAACTCCGTCATGCCGGGCGTCCCCCGGCGGCACCGGCGGGGTCGGGGGCGGGCAGTCCGTTCCGCAGCTCCGCGAGCAGGCTGTCGACGACGGCGCAGAGGTCACCGTCGTGGGCGGCGGCCACCGCGCGCTGCCGCTGGTAGGAGGCGCCGACGGCGAGCACCCGGTGGACGTCGGCGAGCTCGGCCTCGCAGCCGAGCCGCCGGGCGGTGGGCTCGAGGTCCTCGACCAGGTCGCTGATCGCCTGCCGCACGGGCCGGACGGTGCCCTTCTCGTCGACGACGATGTCGGCGTCCAGGCCGTAGCGGGCCGCCCGCCACTTGTTCTCCCGCAGTACCCAGCCGGCCGGCACGGGCAGGGTGTACCCGCGGTCGAGCTCGCGGTCGAACTGCTCGACCAGGCACTGCGACAGCGCGGCCACCGCGCCGATCTCGTCGAGGGTCGGCAGGCCGTCGCAGATGCGCAGCTCGACGGTGCCGAAGTCGGGGTGGGGGCGGATGTCCCACCACACCTCGCGGACGCTCTCGATGGCGTGGGTGGAGATCAGCGTCTCCATGTACTGCTCGAACCGGTCCCAGCCGGACAGCTGGTACGGCAGCCCCGCGGTCGGCATCCCCTCGAAGACCTTCGACCGGGCGCTGGCCAGCCCGGTGTCGGCACCCACCCAGTACGGGGAGGACGCCGACAGCGCGAGGAAGTGCGGCACGTACTGGGTGAGGGCGTTGACGATCGGGATCGCCTTCTCCGGCGCCCGGACGCCGACGTGCACGTGCACGCCGAAGATCTGCAGCCGGCGGGCCAGCCACTGCATCTTCTCGACCAGCTGGAGGTAGCGCTCCTTGGGCGAGATCTGCTGGGTCTGCCAGTCGGTGATCGGGTGGGTGCCGGCGCACATCAGCCCCAGCCCGCGCCGCTCGGCGGCGGCCCGCACCTCGGCGAGGGTGCCGGCCAGGTCGGCCTTCGCCTCGGCGACGGTGGTGCAGACCCCGGTGATGATCTCGATCGTCGACTGCAACAGTTCGTGCTTGGCCTTGGGGTGCTCCTCGGCGCCGTCGGGCGCGATCTCGGAGAGGATCTCCACCGCACCGGCGGTCAGCTGCCGGGTCTGCAGGTCGACGAGCTGCAGCTCCCACTCGACTCCCAGGCTCGCGCGCTCGGAGGAGCGGAAAGGTATCTGCACGCTGCGGAGTCTAGGGAAGATCACCTCATCCGGCTCCCGGTGCGAGCTTGCGGTGGGCCGGCGCAGGCAGGCACCTTCGGGCGGCGCTGCGTTAGCGTCCGTGCGTGAGTGCTCCTGCGGTCAACGACCCCTCCGAACTCGCCGCCCGGGCGGCCGGCGACCTCACCGCCGCCCTCGGCGACGGCCACGACGTCGCCATCGTCATGGGCTCGGGCTGGGCCCCGGCCGCCGACGCCTTCGGGGCCGCCGCGGCGAGCGTCGCGATCGGCGACCTGCCCGGCTTCGCCGCCCCCACCGCGGTCGGCCACGGCGGGGAGGTCCGCTCCGTGCGGGTCGGCGACCGCCGGGTGCTGCTCTTCCTCGGGCGCACGCACCTCTACGAGGGCCGGGGCGTCGAGCCGGTGGTCCACGGCGTCCGGACGGCGGCCTCGGCCGGCGTGCGGACCGTCGTCCTCACCAACGCCGCCGGCGGGCTGGCCCCCGAGCACCGGGTCGGGCAGGCGGTGCTCATCAGCGACCACCTGAACCTGACCGCGCGCTCGCCCCTGGTCGGCGCCACGTTCGTCGACCTCACCGACCTGTACTCCGCACGGCTGCGCGCGCTGGCCCGCGAGCTGGACCCGGCGCTGACCGAGGGCGTCTACGCGGCGCTGCCCGGGCCGCACTACGAGACGCCGGCCGAGATCCGCATGCTGCGCACCCTCGGCGCCGACCTGGTGGGCATGTCCACGGCGCTGGAGGCGATCGCCGCCCGCGCCGCGGGCCTGGAGGTCCTGGGGCTGTCGATGGTCACCAACGCCGCCGCCGGGATCACCGGCGAGAAGCTCGACCACGAGGAGGTCCTCGCCGCGGGCAAGGCCGCGGCCGGCCGGCTGGGCGAGTTCCTGGTGCAGTTCGTGGGGCGACTGCCGTGAGCGGCCCGGTGCTCGTCACGGGGGCGGCCGGGCGGATCGGCACGGTGCTGCGCGGCGGGCTGCCCGAGCGCGGCTGGGCGGTGCGGTCGCTGGACGTCGTCCCGATCGCCGACACCCGGCCCGGCGAGGAGCAGGTGGTCGCCGACGTCACCGACCTGGCGGCGGTGGTGGACGCCGTCGACGGCGCCTCGGCCGTGGTGCACCTGGCCGGCATCTCCGGCGAGTCGACCTGGCCGGCGATCTCGCACGCCAACATCGAGGGCACGTACTGCGTGCTCGAGGCGGCGCGGCGGGCCGGTGTGCCGCGGGTCGTGCTGGCCAGCAGCAACCACGCCACCGGGTTCACCGAGCGGCCGGCGTCCGGTCTGCTCCGCGAGGAGGACGCCCCGCCGCGGCCGGACACCTACTACGGCGTCGCCAAGGTCGCGATGGAGGCGCTGGGCTCCCTCTACGTCGACCGGTACGGCCTGGACGTGATCTGCCTGCGCATCGGCAGCGCCTTCCCCGAGCCGACGACGGTGCGGCAGCTGTCGACGTGGCTGTCCCCCTCCGACCAGGTCGGCCTCGTCGACGCCGCGCTGCGGGCGCCCTCCCCCGGCTTCGCCGTCGTCTGGGGCGTGTCGGCCAACACCCGCAACTGGTGGGACCTCACCGCCGCCCGGGCGCTCGGCTACGACCCGCAGGACGACGCCGAGGTGTTCGCCGACGCGCTGGTCGAGGTGCACGGCGAGCCCGACCTCACCGACCCGGTGCACGCCCGCGTGGGCGGCGAGTACACGACGGCGGCGTTCGACGCCGAGGAGTTCGAGCCGCCGCTTCCCCGCGGCGACATCGCACCCGGCAGCGGGGTGGAACGGTGAGCACGCTGCCCCGGGCGGCCATGCGGCTGCTCGACCGGGCCCGCGACTGGGCCGACGCCGACCCGCACGACGGCGACCGGGCCGAGATCGAGGCGCTCATCGAGGCCGAGAACTGGCCCGAGCTCGAGAGCCGGTTCGCCGGGCCGCTGACCTTCGGCACCGCGGGGCTGCGCGGGCCGCTGCGGGCCGGGCCGGCCGGGATGAACGCCGCCGTCGTCACCCGGGCCGCCGCCGGGCTGGCGCGGTACCTGTCCGACGAGGGACACGCCGGGGGCGGGGTGGTCATCGGCTTCGACGCCCGCCGCCGCTCCGACGAGTTCGCGCACGTCTCGGCCGC
Source organism: Geodermatophilus sp. SYSU D00708 (assembly GCF_054050115.1). Lineage (NCBI taxonomy): Bacteria > Bacillati > Actinomycetota > Actinomycetes > Geodermatophilales > Geodermatophilaceae > Geodermatophilus > Geodermatophilus sp. SYSU D00708. The sequence goes on from NZ_JBJGYS010000026.1 coordinate 63,565, forward strand.
GGTGCTGGCCGGCGCGGGGTTCGCCGTGCAGGTGCTGCCGCGGCCGCTGCCCACGCCGGTGCTGTCCTTCGCCGTCCCGCACCTGGGGTGCGTGGCCGGGGTGATGGTGACCGCGAGCCACAACCCGCCCGACGACAACGGGTACAAGGTCTACCTCGGCGACGGCCGGCAGCTGGTGCCCCCGGCCGACCGGCAGATCGAGGCCGCGATCGCGGCGGTCGGGCCGGCCCGCGAGGTCCCGCTGTCCGACGACTGGGTCACCCTCGGCGACGACGTCCGGGACGACTACGTGGCCGCCGTCGTCCGGGCGCTGCAGCCGTCGTCGGTGCCTGCGATCGTGCGGCAGGGGCTGACGGTGGCCTACACCGCGATGCACGGGGTCGGGGCGGACACCACCCGCGCGGTGTTCGCCGCCGCCGGGTTCGCCCCGCCGGTCAGCGTCGACGAGCAGGACGCGCCCGACCCGGCGTTCCCGACGGTCGCCTTCCCCAACCCCGAGGAGCCCGGCGCGGTCGACCTGCTGACCGCGCTTGCCGCCGATCTCGACGCCGACGTGGCGATCGCCGTGGACCCGGACGCCGACCGCTGCTCGGTGGTCTGCGACGGCCGGCAGCTGACCGGCGACGAGGTGGGCGCGCTGCTCGCCGACTGGCTGCTGCGCCGCGGCGTCCGGGGGACCTACGCGTCATCGCTGGTCAGCGGCTCGCTGATGCGCGTGGTCGCGTCCGCGCACGGCGTCCCGATCGCGGAGACGCCGACCGGGTTCAAGTGGATCATGCGCGCGGGGTCCGACGCGGCGCCGCTGGTGTTCGGCTACGAGGAGGCGCTGGGCTACTCGGTGGCGCCGTCGGTGGTGCGGGACAAGGACGGCATCTCCGCCGCGCTCGCGGTCGCGCTGATGACCGCGGAGCTGCGGGCGACCGGCCGCACGCTGCTCGACCGGCTCGACGAGCTCGCCGTCGAGCACGGGCTCTACGTCACCGGGCAGCTGTCGGTGCGGGTCGAGGACCTGTCCCGGATCGGCGACATGATGGCCCGGCTGCGTGCGGACCCGCCGTCCCGCCTGCTCGGCCGGGACGTCGTGGCCAGCGACCTGCTCGAGGCGACCCCCGCCGTCGACGCCGTCCGGCTGGCCGGCGACGGGGTGCGGGTGATCGTCCGGCCCAGCGGCACCGAGCCGAAGCTGAAGGCCTACCTGGAGACGGTGGTCCCGGTGTCCTCCTCCGCCGCGGTCGCCGACGCGCGGCGCCGGGGCGCCGACGAGCTCGGGCGACTGCGGGCGGAGATGTCCGCCGCGCTGGGGGTGTAGGCCGTGGACGTCCGCGCGCTGGTCTTCGACGTGTTCGGCACGGTCGTCGACTGGCGCGGCGGGGTCGCCCGCGAGGTGCTGCGGCTGCTCGGCCCCTCGGTGGACGCGCTCGCGGTCGCCGACGACTGGCGCGGGCGGTACGTGCCGTCGATGGAGCGGGTCCGCTCCGGCGAGCTGCCGTGGACCCCGCTCGACGCGCTGCACCGCTCCTCGCTGGACGACGTCCTCGCCGACGCCGGGCTGGCGTCGACCTCTGCCGACGTACGGGAGGAGCTGGTGCTCGCCTGGCACCGGCTGGACCCGTGGCCGGACGTCGTCCCGGGGCTGACCCGGCTGCGCCGCTCGTACGTGCTGGCGCCGCTGTCCAACGGGAACGTGGCGCTGATCGTCGACATGGCCCGCCGGGCCGGCCTGCCCTGGGACCTGGTGCTCGGCGCAGAGATCGTGCGGCACTACAAGCCCGACCCGGAGGTCTACGACTCCGCGGCGCAGCTGCTGGCGCTGGCCCCGTCGGAGGTGCTGATGGTGGCCGCGCACGTCGACGACCTCGCCGCCGCACGGGCGCGCGGGCTGCGGACGGCGTACGTGCACCGCCCCGACGAGTTCGGCGGGCGGCGCGTGCCACCGGCGTCCGACCCGGACGCCGACCTGTCGGTGACGTCCTTCCTCGAACTGGCCGACCGACTGGGGTGTGCACCGTGATCATCGGCTTCCACACGATCGTCTACTCCGAGGACCCCGAGGCGACCCGGGCGTTCTTCCGGGACGTGCTGCGGTGGCCGTCCCTGGACGCCGGCGGCGGGTGGCTGATCTTCAAGACCCCGCCCGGCGAGCTCGGCGTGCACCCCACGGCGGAGGAGCCGGCCGAGCGGTGGGCGACGGTCCCGTTCCACCAGGCGACGCTGGTGTGCGACGACGTCGCCGCGACGATCGTGGAGCTGCGCAGCAGGGGCGTCGCGGTGCGCGAGGACGTGCAGGACCAGGGCTTCGGGCTGGTGACCTCGATCGACGTGCCCGGCGCCGGCTGGATGATGCTCTACCAGCCGCGGCACGGGCTCGCGTACGAGCTGGAGGGCTGAGCCGGTTCAGCGCACCGGGGCCAGCAGGGAGTCCAGGTCGACCTCGCCGTCGAGCAGTCCCTGGGTCTCGGCCAGGTCGGTGAAGACCTCGAAGGTGTCCTCGCTGACCTCGGTGTTCCACTCCGGCAGGCGGACCTGCGCGGCCAGCTCCGGGGAGATGTCCAGGTAGGTCGGCAGGATCGCGCGGACGGCGTCCGGGTTCTCCTGGGCGTAGGTGAGCGACTCGTTCATGGCGGTGGTGAAGCGCTCCACCACGTCGGCGTTCTCGGACGCGAACTGCGCGCTCGTGAAGTAGGTGGAGACCTCGATCTGGACGTCGGTGAAGTCGTTCAGCGGCGTGGTGAGGACGCGGACGCCCTGCTGCTCGGCGAGGGTGACGAACGGCTCGACCAGCCACGCCGCGTCGACGTCCCCCGCCTGCAGCGCCGCGGCCATGTTGGGGAAGGGCAGCTCGACGAACTGGATGGTCGAGGGGTCGCCGCCGTCGGCGCGCACGGAGGCGCTGACGACGCTGTCACCGATGGCGTTGATCGTGTTCGTGGCGACCCGCTTGCCCGCGAGGTCGGCGGGCCGGGTGATCGCCGGGTCCGCCGTCACGATGGTGAAGGGGTCGGCCTCGGGGTCACCGGTGCTGTCGACGGCGCTGCCGATGACCTGCACCGGCAGGCCGCTGGACGCGGCGACCACCAGCGACAGGTTGTTGCCGAACCCGATGTCGATGCTGCCGCTGGCGACGCCCGGCACGATCGCCGCGCCACCCTGCCCGGCGCTCAAGTCGAGCTCGATGCCCTGCTCCTCGAAGAAGCCCTGCTCCTGGCCTAGGTAGACGGGGGCGACGTCGATGATCGGGATGATCCCGAGCGCGACCGTCGTGGTCCCCGTGCCGCCCTCCGAGCCGCCGCCGTCCGATCCGCCGTCGTCGCCGGAGCAGCCCGTCACGAGGAGCAGGGCGGCGGCGACGGCGGCGCTGGCCCGCAGGCCGACGGCTCGGGTGGAGGTCATGGGCAGATCGTGACACGGCCCACAGGCTGGTGCCCGGACGTGGCGGCATGGCCGGTGTGGGCGTCGGCGGCATCGCCGGTGTCGGCGTTGGCGGTGTTGCTCGCGCAGTGCCGGTCCTGCAGGACCCGCAACGGTCGAGGAACCCCGGCAATGCGATCGGGTGGATGTCCACAGGGCTGCGTGCCCGTGCGGCTGACGCTCCGTAGTCTCCCCGGGACCGGTGGACGACTCGGGGGTGGACGTGGCACGGGCGTGGAGCCTGCGACTGGTGGCGAGCCTCGCAGTGGGCGCGGCGGTGCTGGGCGGGTGCTCGGAGGGGCAGGAGGCGGCGGACACGCTGCCGAGCGCGGACGCTCCTGCGGCGACGGAGGAGGAACTCCCGCCCCTCGGACCCGAGGACCTGCCGATGCCCGACGAGGCCCGGACTCAGGACGCCGCGGGCGCCGAGGCCTTCGTCCGCTACTACATCGACCTCATCAACCGGACGTCGACGGTCATGGACGCCGCTCCCCTGCGCGAGTTCAGCAACGGCTGCCGCGACTGTGACCGCATCGCTTCCACCATTGAATCCGACATAACCGCGGGTTACCGATACGAGGGCGGAAACATTACCGTCACGGAGATTGCACAACCTCTCCTCGAGGGCGACACAGCAGAGATGGCGATGCAGGTAGATCAAGCGGCCCTAGTCGTGCTTGACAAGACTGACACAAGCGTCGCGGAACTCGGATCTCCTACATACGAAGACCTGAGTGGTGGCGCGGCATTGAGTTGGGATGAGCAGCATCAGTCTTGGCTCCTCACCGCACTCACTCTCGAGTAGCACATGCGCTTCGCTCTGCGACTCAGCTCTTTAGTAGTCACATTCCTCGTTCCGCTGATGATGTCTGGTACGGCTACGGCAGAAAACTGCGGCCGACGGCTCTGTCCAGTTGTCGAGAACGCGCCCGGCGCGCTAACCGCTGCTTATGTGGTGGCCGAGCCTGGTTCATCCTGGGTCGCCAGCTCATCCGCTCCCCAAGATCATCCGTACACGTACCGACTGATCGATCCCTGCGTGGAGAACGACACGACAACCGGTAGTTGTCAGGGAGTCGACTTCCGCGCGTGCCCAACACCGCCTGATCGAGTGGCCGACTTCCTCCTCGTCCAACAGCGGCGACTGGTACTACCCGACGGCACCACGGCTGACGGCTTCGCCGTGACGCCAGGGACGCCTCCAGGGACCGGGGTGGGACCGTGGCTGAATCTCGTCCGCACGTGCGTGGACATCACGGCGCTGAACCCGCCGCCGTCCCCCGGTGAGGTGTTCCGCTACTTCCAGACCCTCCCGCTGCCCCAACTGGACACCCAGCAGCAGCCGCCGGGCAACGCCCTCGTCGGCCTGTCGGTCGTCTTCCACACCGACGGCCCGACCACGCAGACGTTCACCGTCGACATCCGGGGTTTCACGGTCGACATCGTCGCCACCGCGACCGGCTTCACCTGGCACACCGGCGACGGCACCGACCTCACCAGCACCGACCCCGGCGCCCCGTACCCGGACCACTCGGTCAGCCACGAGTACCGCAGCGGCACCTACACCGCCTCGCTGACCACCACCTGGAGCGGCACCTTCAGCGTCGACGGCGGGACCAGCGCCGACGTCCCCGGCACCACGACCACCGACGGCCCGCCGGTGACGTTCGACGTCCTGCAGGCGCGCCCGGTCCTCACCAACCCGTACGACTGACACTGCGGGTGTTCCTCGTGCTGTGCGGGTCCTGCAGGACCCGCACAGCACGAGGAACACCCGCAAAGGCGCCGACGAAGCGCTACACCGTCTCCCGGCAGCCCGAGGCCAGCGCCCGCTCCGCCGTCGCCAGCACCGCGACCACCTCGCGCGCGAAGCCGACGTCGCAGGGGTGCGCCCCGCCGGTCATCGCGGCCTGGCCCAGCTCCTCGACCGCGACCGACAGCGCCTCGACCGGGTGCTCGGTGTCGGGCAGCAGGACCACCCGGCCGGCATCCCCGTGCACGTAGAACTCGATGCCGGTCGACATCGGCGCGACGGTGTGCGACAGCGTCACGGTCGACGCCACGCCCGCGGAGTGCTGCAGCACCAGGTGGACGGTGTCGCCCGCGCCACCGCCGGCCTGCACCGAGGTGACCGGCCCGAGCGCCGGGAGCAGCAGGGACAGCGCGTGCGGGCCGATGTCCCACAGCGCCCCGTGCTGCCGGCGCCAGGCCGAGTCGAAGGGGCTGCCGGCGAGCGCGCTCAGCCACGTCCCGGCACCTCCGGCCAGCATGGTCCGGCCGGCCTGGGCCAGCCACGTCGACGTCCCCGTCTGGAAGCGGAAGGTGAAGAAGACGACCGAGGCGACCCCCGACGAGCGCACCGCCGCGACGACGCGGTCGGCCTCCTCCACCGAGAGCCCGATCGGCTTCTCCAGCAGCAGGTGCTTGCCGGCGGCCGCGGCCCGCTCCACCAGGCCGACCTGCACCGACGGCGGGACGGCGATCGCCACCGCGTCGACCTGCTCCAGGAGGGCGTCGAGGTCGGCGTAACCGGGGACGTCGAACTCCGCGCCGACGGCCTTGGCCTTGGCCAGGTCCCGGCCCCACACGCCCACGAGGGACGCCGTCGGGTGCTCGGCGAGCGCGGCGGCGTGGACGGTCTGCGCCCAGTGACCGGTCCCCAGCACGCCGAAGCGCACGGTCACACCGCCCCGAACTGCCGGTCCCCGGCGTCGCCCAGGCCCGGGACGATGTAGGCCTTGTCGTTGAGCCCCTCGTCGACCGAGGCGGTGAACACCCGCAGCGGCAGGCCGCTGGCCTCCAGCCGGGCGATGCCCTCGGGCGCGGCCAGGGCGCAGAGCACGGTGATCGAGGTGGCGCCGCGCGCGGTCAGCAGCCCGCAGCAGTGCACCAGCGAGCCGCCGGTGGCCAGCATCGGGTCCAGGACGAACACCTCGCGGTCGACCAGGGACGCCGGCAGCGACGCCATGTAGGCCTCCGGCTGGAAGGTCTCCTCGTTGCGGGCCAGCCCCACGAAGCCCATCTGCGACTCCGGCAGCATCCCGTGCGCGGTGTCGGCCATGCCCAGCCCGGCCCGCAGCACCGGCACGATCAGCGGCGGGGCGGCCAGCCGGTAGCCGGTGGTGCCGGTGACCGGCGTGGTGATCGGCTCCTCGGCCACGGCGAGATCGCGGGTGGCCTCGTAGACCAGCATCTGGGTGAGCTCGCGCAGTGCCGCCCGGAACGCCGCGTTGTCGGTCCGCTCGTCGCGCATGCGGGTCAGGCGGGCACGGGCGAGCGGGTGGTCCACGACGGTCAGCTGCACGCGGGCCACCGTATCGGCCCCGACCGGCCCACCGTGTCGGCCAGGGGAGATCGGGCTCGGGGGAGAATGCGCCCATGACCCACGTGCTCGACCCCGACGCCCTGACGGCGGAGACCCCGCCGCGGCGCGAGCCCCTGGCGCCGTTCAGCGACGTGACCCGCTCCGACGCCGCCTTCCGGGCGTTCCTGCACGGCCTGCCCGGCGTCGACCAGGTCGGCGCCGAGGCCCGTGTCGGCGTGCTCGGCACCCGGTCGATCAAGACCACCGCCAAGGCCTGGGCCATCGACACCGCGATCTCGATGGTCGACCTCACCACGCTCGAGGGCGCCGACACCCCGGGCAAGGTCCGCTCGCTGGCGGCCAAGGCCAAGCAGCCCGACCCCACCGACCCGACCTGCCCGCGGGTGGCCGCGGTCTGCGTCTACGGCGACCTCGCCGGCGTCGCGACCGAGGCGCTCGCCGGCACCGGCATCCACACCGCCGCCGTCGCGACCGCCTTCCCCAGCGGCCGGGCCAGCCGTGCGGTCAAGCTCGCCGACGTGCGGGACGCCGTGGCGAACGGCGCCGACGAGATCGACATGGTCATCGACCGCGGGGCGTTCCTGGCCGGCCGCCACCTCGACGTCTACGACGAGATCGTCGCGGTGAAGGAGGCCTGCGGCACCGCCCACCTCAAGGTCATCCTCGAGACCGGCGAGCTGGTCACCCTCGACAACGTCCGCCGCGCCTCCTGGCTGGCCATGCTCGCCGGCGGCGACTTCATCAAGACCTCCACCGGCAAGGTCTCCCCCGCCGCGACGCTGCCGGTGTGCCTGGTGATGCTCGAGGCGGTCCGCGACTTCCGCGCCGCCACCGGCCGCCAGGTCGGCGTCAAGCCCGCCGGCGGCATCCGGACGACGAAGGACGCCGTCAAGCACCTGGTCCTCGTCAACGAGGTCGCCGGGCCCGACTGGCTCTCCCCCGACTGGTTCCGCTTCGGCGCCTCCAGCCTGCTCAACGACCTGCTCCTGCAGCGGCAGAAGCTGCGCACCGGCCACTACTCCGGCCCCGACCACGTGACGGTGGACTGACGTGACGATCACCCCGCCCAGCCCGGCCCAGCCCGCCACGCCCTTCGAGTACGCCCCCGCCCCCGAGTCGCGGTCGATCGTCGACATCGCGCCGTCCTACGGGCTGTTCGTCGACGGCGAGTTCGTCGACGGCACCGGGAACTCGTTCAAGACGGTCAACCCGGCCACCGAGGAGGTCCTCTCCGAGGTCACCGAGGGCACCACCGAGGACGTCGACCGCGCCGTCCGCGCCGCCCGCCGCGCGTTCACCCGCGTGTGGGGGCCGATGCGCCCGGCCGACCGCGGCAAGTACCTGTTCCGCATCGCCCGGCTGCTGCAGGAGCGCGCGCGGGAGTTCGCCGTCCTGGAGTCGCTGGACAACGGCAAGCCGATCCGGGAGTCCCGCGACGTCGACGTCCCCCTGGCCGCGGCGCACTTCTTCTACCACGCCGGCTGGGCCGACAAGCTGGACTGGGCGGGCCTCGGGCCGGGCCCGCGGCCGCTGGGCGTGGCCGGCCAGGTCATCCCGTGGAACTTCCCGCTGCTGATGCTGGCGTGGAAGGTCGCGCCCGCCCTGGCCACCGGGAACACCGTCGTCCTCAAGCCGGCCGAGACCACGCCGCTGACCGCGCTGCTGTTCGCCGAGGTCTGCCGGCAGGCCGACCTGCCGCCGGGCGTGGTGAACATCGTGACCGGCGCCGGCCACACCGGCCGGGCCGTGGTGGAGCACGACGACGTCGACAAGGTGGCCTTCACCGGGTCCACCGAGGTCGGGCGGTCGATCGCCCGGGCCGTCGCCGGCACCCGCAAGAGGCTGACCCTGGAGCTGGGCGGCAAGGCGGCCAACATCGTCTTCGACGACGCCCCGATCGACCAGGCCGTCGAGGGCATCGTGCAGGGCATCTTCTTCAACCAGGGCCACGTGTGCTGCGCGGGCAGCCGGCTGCTGGTGCAGGAGTCGGTCCACGACGAGGTGATCGCCAGCCTGCAGCGGCGGATCGGCACGCTGCGCGTCGGCGACCCGCTGGACAAGAACACCGACATCGGCGCGATCAACTCCGCCGAGCAGCTGGCCCGCATCCGGGAGCTCTCCGACATCGGCGAGGCCGAGGGCGCGCAGCGCTGGCAGCCGGCCTGCGAGCTGCCCGAGCGGGGCTTCTGGTTCCCGCCGACGGTGTTCACCGACGTCTCCCCCGCCCACCGCATCGCCCGCGACGAGGTCTTCGGGCCGGTGCTGTCCGTGCTGACCTTCCGGACGCCGGACGAGGCCGTCGCCAAGGCCAACAACACCACCTACGGGCTGTCGGCCGGGGTCTGGACCGAGAAGGGCTCGCGGATCCTGAAGATCGCCGACCAGCTGCGCGCCGGCGTGGTGTGGGCCAACACGTTCAACAAGTTCGACCCGACGTCGCCCTTCGGCGGCTACAAGCAGTCCGGCTACGGCCGGGAGGGCGGCCGGCACGGGCTCGCCGCGTACCTGAAGGGGGCCTCGGAGTGAGCCCGGACCGTCTCGCCGTCCGCAAGACCTACAAGCTCTACGTCAACGGGGCCTTCCCGCGCTCGGAGTCGGGGCGCACCTACGAGGTCACCGACGCGAAGGGGCACTTCCTGGCCAACGCCGCCTGGGCCTCCCGCAAGGACGCCCGGGACGCCGTCGTCGCCGCCCGCGCCGCCTTCGGCAAGTGGTCCGGCGCCACCGCGTACAACCGCGGCCAGGTGCTGTACCGGGTGGCCGAGGTGATGGAGGGCCGGCACGTCCAGTTCTGCGACGAGGTCGCCGCGGGCGAGGGCCTGTCGGCCTCCAAGGCCCGGGCCGCCGTCGACGCCGCGATCGACCGCTGGGTCTGGTACGCCGGGTGGACCGACAAGCTCGGCGCCGTCCTCGGCGGGGCCAACCCGGTCGCCGGCCCGTACTTCGACTTCTCCCTCCCCGAGCCCACCGGGGTGGTCGCCGTCCTCGCGCCGCAGCGCTCCTCGCTGCTCGGACTGGTCAGCGTGCTCGCCCCGGTGCTGGCCGGTGGCAACACCGCCGTGGTCGTGACCTCGAAGGAGCGCCCGCTGCCCGCGGTCACCCTCGGCGAGGTGTTGGCGACCAGCGACGTCCCCGCGGGCGTGGTGAACCTGCTGACCGGCGACGCCGGGGAGATCGGCCCGTGGCTGGCCGAGCACGACGACGTCGACGCCGTCGACCTCACCGGCGCCCCGGCCGACCGCGCGATGGAGCTGGAGCGGCTGGCAGCGGGCAGCATCAAGCGGGTGCTGCGCCCGCCGGCCGAGGAGCCGGACTGGACCGCCGACCCCGGGCTGACCCGGCTGACACGCTTCCTCGAGACCAAGACCGTCTGGCACCCGATGGGCGTCTGACAGCACCTCCCGAACCCGGAGGTGCGCTCCCAGGGGGAGCGGGCAGGATGTGCCCCGTGGCAAGGCCCAGCATCGTCCCGATCGCCCTGACCCTCGACGACCGCACCGGATACACCCTGTGGGCCCCGCCGTGGGAGGAGGACGGCGAGGAGTGGCAGGCGTTCCTCGGCACGTCCGAGGGCGACCGGGCCAGCGTCCACCTCTTCCCGACGCCGGCGGCGCTGGCGGCGTTCTGCCGCAGCCGCACCGACCACGACCTGGCCGACCACCCGGTCTGGCCGGTCGTCGTCGGCCTCGGTGCCGCCGACCTGACGCCGGACGACGACCACCGCTACGACCTCGACGGCGTCTACGACATCGCCGCGGAGAACCCCGACCGCTGGGCGGTGGAGGAGCTCGCCGCCACCGTCGACATCGTCAGCCGGCTGGCCGAGTGCCTGGACGTCGACGACGAGGACGAGCTGGACGACGAGCTCACCGACGACGAGGACGAGCGGGACGTCGACGCCGACGTCGACCTCGACCGGCGTCCGGACGCCGACGTGGAGCGCGGCGGGGAGTTCGGCTCGCTGGCCGAGCTCGTGGCCCGTCCCGAGGTCGGGTCCCTGGGACTGGGCGTGGACGCCTTCGTCGGCCGCTCCGGCGAGGACGCGTGGATCGGCGTCGGCAACGCCCTCGACGACCTGTGGGAGGACGTCCTCGAGGAGCTCGACGCTCACCTGGACTGGACCGGCGGAGGAACCGTCACGCTCGACGAGTACCCCTCGGCGTCGGAGACCGAGGGCGACGAGGACGCCGCGGAGGAGACCGCGGCCGCCCCGGCCCCCACGGAGTCGGCTGCCGCTCCGGTGAGCGCCATCGCCCGCCCCGGCCGGATCAGCGCCACCCCGTCCGAGGTCGCGAAGGCCGCCGAGTTCTGGGAGGCGGTCGGCATCCTGCCGGTGGAGGTCGTCGTCCCGGAGGGCGCCGGGGTGACGCTGCGCTGCTACGTCGACGACCGGGCCCGCTTCCTGGGCCGCGACGGCCAGGTGTACCTCTTCTCCTCCCCCGCCGACCTCTCCCGGTTCTGCGCGAGCAACGAGGAGCACGACCTCTCCGAGATCGCGTCCTGGCCGGAGGTCGCCGACACCGACGTCCCGCCGCTGCCGGCCGAGCAGGACCGCTACGACCTCACCGAGCTCACCGACGTCCTGACCGAGGTGGCCGACGGGGCCGCGGGGCTCGCCGACCACCGCGCGCTGGCCCAGCCGGTGGAGGGCGTGCGCGACATCGCCGAGTACGCCGGGCTCGGCCGGGTCGACGAGCTGCTGCGCCCGTCGGAGCCGCTGGGCCGGGCGGTGGCCCGGGCCGAGCGCGAGCCCGAGGCCGTCCTGCGCGCCGAGGACGCCGCCGCGCTGCGGCAGCCCTGGGACGAGGTGGTCGCCCAGGTCAGCGGTGCCCTGACCTTCCGCGACTAGGGGCCACCCACAGGCACAGACGGCAGGGGGGGGGGGGGCGGGGGCCGGGGCGCGCCCCGCGCGCGGGGGGGGGGGGGGGGGGGGGGGGGGGGGGGGCGGGGGGGGGGGGGGGGCG
>NZ_JBJGYS010000027.1:0-68347 GCF_054050115.1 Geodermatophilus sp. SYSU D00708
ACTCGTTGGCCGCGTCGACCCGCCGGCCGACCACGTACATCGACACCGGACCACCCACCGGCGCCGCACTCAGCGCCAGCTTCGCCCGCACGTCGGCGTCGGTCACCGACACGTCACCCAGGTAGGCGCCGGTGTTGTTGCCCGCCCCCGGCAGGCCCAGCACCGCCGTCCCCGGCGTCACCGACAACCGCGACGCACCGGCCGAGGCCGTCCACGCCCCGCCCACGTCGGCCGTGCCCAGCCCGGCGGACACCGTCCGCCCGAACGCGTCGGCGGCGATCATCGCCGGGTCCGCCGGCGGGGCCGGGGCGACGACCGTCACCGAGCGGGTGGTGGTCGCCGTGGCGCCCCGGTCGTCGGTGACCGTCAGCCGGACCGGATAGGTGCCGGCCTGCCCGTAGGTGTGCGACGCCGTCCGGCCGGTGCCGGTGGCCCCGTCACCGAAGTCCCACGCGTAGGAGGCCACCGACCCGTCGGCGTCGGCCGACCCCGAGCCGTCGACCGAGACCGCGAGGGCCTCCGCCGCCGCGGTGAAGGCCGCCGTCGGGGCGGCGTTCTGCGGCTGGCTCCCCGCGCCCACCGGGGTGACGGCGAACGAGGTGACGCGGACCGCGGTGGCGGCGGTGGAGCTGCCGGCCCGGTAGGCGGCCAGGCCGACCGACCCGGCCTTCTGCAGGCCGGTGGTGGTGTCGGTGCGCGTGAGCTGCGGGGTGGTCGGCTCGGCGCTGCCCTCGGCCCAGACCGTGGCCTTCACCGTGGTCGTGCCGGTACCGGAGACCTGCACCCGCACGTTGAGCACCGTGCCGGCCCTGTAGGTCAGCCCCGGGACGACGACCTCACCGCCCGGCCACGCCTCGACGTTGCCGGCCACCCGGCTCAGCAGCAGCGACACCTGACCGCCGGCGGCGACCTTGACGTTGACCGCGTACTCGTTGGCCGCGTCGACCCGCCGGCCGACCACGTACATCGACACCGGACCACCCACCGGCGCCGCACTCAGCGCCAGCTTCGCCCGCACGTCGGCGTCGGTCAGCGACACGTCACCCAGGTAGGCGCCGGTGTTGTTGCCCGCCCCCGGCAGGCCCAGCACCGCCGTCCCCGGCGTCACCGACAACCGCGACGCGCCCACCGAGGCCGTCCACGCCCCGCCCACGTCGGCGGTGCCCAGCCCGGCGGACACCGTCCGCCCGAACGCGTCGGCGGCGATCGCCCCCGCCGGGGGCTCCTCCCCGCCGCCGGTCGGCGGCGCGGTCACCGTCACCTGCCGGCTGGTGGTGGCGGTCGCGCCGTCGTCGTCGGTGACCGTCAGCCGGACCGGATAGGTGCCGGCCTGCCGGTAGGTGTGCGACGCCGTCCGGCCGGTGCCGGTGGCCCCGTCACCGAAGTCCCACGCGTAGGAGGCCACCGACCCGTCGGCGTCGGCCGACCCCGAGCCGTCGACCGAGACCGCGAGAGCCTCCGCCGCCGCGGTGAAGGCCGCCGTCGGCGCCACGTTGGGTGCCGGCGCCGCCGCGTCGGCAGCCGCGTGGTGCGCGGCCACCTGCTCGGCGCTCAGCGTGGCCGGGTAGACCGCGACCTCGTCGACGGACCCGTTCAGCGACGCACTGGAGGGCGCGTCCGGAGCGCCGGTCAGGATGCCGGTACCGACCATCCAGTAGGCCGGACCCACGCGGGTGTTGGCCCGGGTCAGCGTCGGGTTGGCGGCCACCTGCTCGCCGTCCACGTACAGGGTGGTCCCGCCGGCACCGACGGTGGCGACCACGTGGTGCCACTTCCCGTCGTTGACCGGGGCGCTGCTGCGGACGGTCGTGTACCGGGTCACCCGGTCCTGCCCGCGGGCGGTCAGCCCGAAGGACAGCCGGCCACCGGAGTCCACGTACAGGGCCCGGTCGGTGTTGGCGACGTCGTCCTTCGGCGGGTTGGCCTCGCCGTACTGGGCGATCACGCCACCGGCGGTCGAGGTGGTGCGCACCCACGCCTCGACCGAGAAGGCGTTGCCCGGGGTGGACACGGTGGTCCCGGTCGCGGCGATCCCGGTCGCGGTGCCGTTCGCGGTGACGGCGGTGTCGCCGGGCACGGCGCCGGCGGTGCCGCGGGTGATCCCCGCGCCCTCGGTCAGGTTGGTCAGGCCCACGTGGTCGTAGGCGGTGCTGCCCGAGGGCTCGCCGAGCCGCCAGTACTGGGCGGGGCCGTCGGCCAGGACGCGGGTGGCGTAGGCGCTCGTGGTCGCGGCCACGGTCACCGTGTTGGACACCGAGCTGGTCACCGTGTTGCCGAACGGGTCGCTGACCGCCACCCGGTAGGACGCCGTGGAGCCCGCGGGCCGGGTGTCGGTGTAGCTCAGCGGCGGGGTGTTCCACCACTGCGACCGGGTGGTCACGGTGTGGACGGGCGTGGTCTCGCTGCCCCGGTAGACCTTGTAGGTGAGCTCCTCGTTGTCCATGTCCCAGGCGGAGTTCCACGTCAGCCGGACCGAGCCGGCCGTGGTGGAGGTGGCGTTGGGCCGCAGACCCGCGGCGGAGACCTCGGGCCCGCGCTTGTTCGGCGCGACGGACGGGTCGGCGAACCGCACCAGGGCCTGCTGCGGCTGGCCGTTCACGGTGGTGAACTCGCCGCCGTAGACGACGTAGTTACCACCACCGGTGACCGTCCAGGGGCCCTGGGCCTGACCGGTCACGGTGCCGGCGTTCATGGTCGGGAACCAGTCGAGGATCGCCGGGTGCGGGCGGCCCTCCCAGCTGCCGTAGCGCGGCACCTGCGTGGTGGCCTTGAGGATGCCGGTGGTCTCCACCGACATCGCGATGCCGCGCTTCCAGATCGAGTTGACGGCGGAGTCCGGGAAGTAGCCGGAGGTCTCGCAGTCGTGGGTGTGCCCGGCCTGGTAGACGACGGTGCCGTTGGACCAGGTGTCGTACGGGTCGCCGTGGCAGTCGTTCATCCACACCAGCTCCAGGGTGGTGGGGTCGAGCGCGACGGTGCCCTCGAAGTTGCCGACCTGGAAGCCGTAGACGTTCGCGTACGCGTGGACGCCGTCGGTCTCGAGGCTGAAGACGCCGCCGTTGTCACCGGCGTTGGTGATCCCGTAGTCCCACGTGTCGGTGTTGCCGCCGGTGGTGGCGTCGACCGAGGCCAGCGCGATCGCGGAGACCCCGTTGACCTGGTCGAACTGACCGCCGAAGAGCAGTCGGCTGCCGGTCGGGTCGAGGACCATGGCGCGGACGGTGGAGTTCGCGGTGGGAGCCCAGGCGGTCAGCGCGCCCGTGGTGGCGTTGAAGGAGGCCAGCCGGGTGCGGGTCTGCCCGCCCGCGGTCGTGAAGTCACCGCCGGCGTAGACGGTCGTCTTCGTGGCCAGCAGGGAGTACACCGGCTTGTTGATCGTCGGGGCGAAGCCGGTCACCAATCTGCCGGTGGCGGTCTCGAAGGCGGCGACGTGCCCGCGGGCGACGCCGTCCACGGTGGTGAAGTCGCCGCCGACGTAGATCCGGGAGCCGTCGGGCGAGGCGACGACGGTGCGGCCCTGCCCGTTGAGCGTGTGGTTGAAGGTCGTGATCAGCGCGCCGGTGCGGATGTCGAAGGCGAGCAGGTTGGCCCGCGGCGTGGTGTTGACCCCCGGGGCCGCGCCGGCCGGACGGGCGGTCTTGAAGCTCCCGGTGGCGTACACGGTGTTGCCCACCGTCGCCATGGACCAGACGACGCCGTCGACCTGCACGGTGCCCAGCGCGTCCGCCGCGACGGTGGCCGGCGTGCCCGCGGGGGGCCGGGTGTCGGCCGCGGCGGTGCCGGGCGTGGCCACCCCCATGACGACGAGGCCGGCGGTGAGCGCTCCGCAGACGGCCGTGGAGCCGGCTCGGCGCAGAGCTC
This sequence comes from Geodermatophilus sp. SYSU D00708, assembly GCF_054050115.1. Classification (NCBI taxonomy): domain Bacteria; kingdom Bacillati; phylum Actinomycetota; class Actinomycetes; order Geodermatophilales; family Geodermatophilaceae; genus Geodermatophilus; species Geodermatophilus sp. SYSU D00708. The sequence goes on from NZ_JBJGYS010000027.1 coordinate 3,862, forward strand.
TGCTCCTCGTGCGTGGGACGGTGTTGGACGCCATATGGGACTCCCCCGTGGATCATTACCGACAGTACGGACGGACCCGTCCCACGGACGCACGGACGAGGTCACACGCGTCCCCAGTGGTGACGGACCGGCGCAAATCATCACGTTGCGTGACCTGTGGTCAAGAGCGCGGCCACCCTCGGGGCGGCACGTTCACACGATCGGATGCGCCGCCCCGGAACACGCCCGGGAGGAGGACGGGGCGCGCTCGCCGCGCCGGGGCACGGCCGACGGCGGTAGCGTCCCGCGGATGGCGGCCGTCGAGCCGGTGGGAGCCCCGGAGGAGGGCGGCGAGTCTCCGGACGTCGCTGCCCTGATCCCGCTCGTGCGCCGGATCGTGGCCTCCCGCGTGCCGGACGCCGCCACCGCCGACGACCTGGTGCAGGAGACGCTGACCCGGGTGCTGGCCGCGGCCGAGCGGATCGAGCCGGGCATGCTCGAGCCCTACGCGATCGTGACCGCGCGCAACGTGGTGGCCTCCCTGTGGCGGGACCAGGACCGGCAGCGGCGCAACCAGCACCGGGTCGTCGACCTGCGGCCCCCGGAGGCCCCCGACGAGGACGTCCTCGCCCAGGAGGACCGGGCGGCGGTCACCGAGGCGCTGGGCCGGCTGTCCGAGCGGGAGCGGGCCACGCTGCTCGCCCACGAGGTCGCCGGGCAGGACACCCGCTCCCTCGCCGCCGAGCTCGGCTCCACCGCGGGAGCGGTCGCGGCGCAGCTGAACCGGACCCGCGCCCGGCTCCGGGTGGAGTACCTGCTGGTGTCCGAGCGGGTGGAGCCCCCGACGGAGCGCTGCCGGCCGGTGCTGCTCGCGCTCTCCAGCGGCGACCGGCGTCGGCAGCGGGAGGTCGACGCGGCCCGCCACCTGCTGGAGTGCGAGGTCTGCGCGCGGCTGGCCGAGCCGCTGCTCGGGCGCGGGCGGCCGCGGGACGACGACGTGCGGGTCGCCGTCCGCAAGGACGCCGACATCGTCGCCGCCCGCCAGGCCGCCCGTGAGCTGGCCACCCGGCTGGGCTTCTCCCCCACCGACATCACGCTGATCGCCACCGCGGTCTCCGAGGTGGCCCGCAACATCGTGCGCTTCGCCGACTCGGGCGAGGTCGTCGTGGCCGAGCTGAGCGAGCCGCGCTGCGGCATCTCGATCGTCGCCCGCGACGTCGGCCCCGGGATCCCCGACGTGGAGCAGGCGTTGCAGGACGGATACAGCACCTACGCGGGGCTCGGGCTGGGACTGCCCGGCGCCCGGCGGCTGATGGACGAGTTCGCGGTGGTCTCCGAGACCGGCCGCGGGACGACGGTGACGATGACGAAGTGGCGGGGAGAGGCATGAGCCGGAACGAGACCGAGACCGTGACCGCGGACCCGACCGAGGACGCGCGGCACCTCGACCAGGACGTGCTGCTCCCCCAGCTCGTCGCGCACCTGCGCGAGCACCGCACGCGGCTGCGCCAGGAGTGGGCCCAGCGGATCCAGGAGGCGCACCTGCTGCAGGCGATGACCTCCCAGGAGATGGCCGCCGAGACCACGCTGGTCTACGACAACTACGTCGAGGTGCTGGAGACCGGCAGCGTGGAGGCGCTCCAGCACTACGCCCGCGACCTCTCCGAGCGGATCATCCCGCGCGGCGTGGAGACCCACGAGGTCGTCGGCATCGTGCTGCTGCTGCGCGACGTCCTCGCCCGGTCGCTGTTCGAGAAGTACCAGCGCGACTTCGCGCTGCTCAACCGGGTGCTCGACGCCTACGAGCCGGCCGCCAACCGGATCGCCAACACCGTCGCGGTGAGCTTCGTCGAGGAGCGCGAGCGGGTCATCCGTCAGCAGCAGGACAGCATCCGGGAGCTGTCCACGCCGGTGCTGCCGGTGCGCGAGCGGCTGCTCATCCTGCCGATCATCGGGATGCTCGACCGCGAGCGCGCCCGGCAGCTGACCGTGCAGCTGCTCAGCGGGATCCGCACACACCGGGCGAAGGTGGTGGTCGTCGACATCACCGGCGTCCCGGACGTCGACGAGTCCGTGGCCAACCACCTCGTCCGGACCGTCGACGCCTCGCGGCTCATGGGCGCGAGCGTGATCATCACCGGGCTGTCGCCGGACATCGCCCAGACGCTGGTCACCATCGGGGTCGACCTGTCGAAGATGAACACGATCGGCGACCTGCAGGGCGGTCTCGAGGAGGCCGAGCGGCTGCTGGGCTACTCGGTCGCCCGCGACGACGGGGGCAACGGGACGTGACCGGCCCGCGGCTGTTCTCCATCCTGCGACAGGGCCCCTACCTGATCGCCTCGGTGCACACCGCCCTCGACGACTCGCAGCTGCTGCGGTTCCAGCAGGACCTGGTCGAGCGGATCGGCGCCGACCGCGCCCGCGGGGTCGTCATCGACGTCGCCGCCCTCGACGTCCTGGACTCCTTCGGCACCCGGACGCTGCGCGGCATCGCCGCGATGGCCCGGCTACGTGGAGCGGTGACCGTCGTCGTCGGCATCCAGCCCGACGTCGCCTTCACCATGGTGGAGCTCGGCATGGACACCGGGTCGGTGACCACCGCGCTGGACCTGGAGGAGGGTCTGGCCGAGCTCGACCGGCAGCTGGCGGCGCCGCCGGTCTCGCGTGCATGAGCGCGCACGGCGACCTGCTGCGCGACTACCGCGCGGCCTTCCTGCGGTACCTGTCGCGGCACGAGGAGACCTCGCTCACCGCCGGCTACCAGCTGGGGCGCCGCACGCTGGCCGCCGGACGCGGCCTGCTCGAGGTGGTGCAGGTGCACCACGAGGTCCTCATCGAGGTGCTGCGGGACAGCCCGGCCGACGAGGTGCAGGCGGTGGCCCGCTCGGCGTCGGCCTTCCTGCTCGAGGTGCTGGCCAGCTACGACATGGCCCGGCGCGGCCCCTCCTGACCCCCGCGTCATCCCCGGGCGTCGGCGACGTCTTCCTCCTCGACCGGCCGGGTGGCCAGCGAGGGGGAGGCGACTGTGACGACGCGACGCTCCACGGACGACGGGGACCAGCTGCCGCGGTGCGGGTCGGGGCACGCTCGCACCACCGTCTCCGCGGGGTGCGCCGACCGCGTCCCCTCCGTCCCGCCGGGAGGCTCCCGGCCGGCCCGGACGCCGGACGCCGGCCGCGGGGTCATCGAGCAGCTGCGGCAGGCGGCCGTGTACGTGGAGACGGCGGCGGTGCTGGAGCGCCGGGCGGGGCGGTCGGCCGACCCGGCGCTGGCCGCCCTGCTGCGGGAGCGGGCCGAGGTGCGCCGCCGGACGGCCGAGCGGCTGCGGGCCGCGCTCGCCGCGCAGCGGCCGCTCCCCCTCCGGCTCCCCGCCGCGGACCAGGAGTGGTCGTGAGCCCGCTGGTCTGGCTCCTGGTGGCGTGGGCGGCGGCCACCGCGGGCACGGCGCTCTGGTACGCCCGCGCGTTCCGGCGCACCGAGTGCGGACCCCGGGGCGGCCACCACCGGTGGCTGTCTCAGTAGTAGCTCCTCGTGCCGTCCAGCTGCTCCCGGAGCAGGTCGAGGTGGCCGACGTGGCGGGCCACCTCCTCGATGACGTGGAGGAGCACCCAGCGCAGGGTCAGGCCGTCGGCGGAGTGCTCGGCGTTGCGCCCGAGGGCGTCCAGCGACCACTCCCCGACGACGTCGTCGGAGACGGCGCACTGGCGCTCGTACTCGTCGAGCAGCACCCGCAGCGGGGTGTCACCGACCTGGAAGTCGGCGTCGGGGACGTCGCCGAACTGCGGGTTCCCGTCGGTGGGCCGGTCGAGGAAGAGCACCTCGAACCAGCAGTGCTCGACCCAGCGCAGGTGGGACACCAGCCCCGCGACGGTCATCGCCGGCGAGGTGGGCAGCAGGGCGCGGCGGGCGTCGTCCTCGGAGAGCCCCTCGCACTTGTGGTGCACCAGCGCCCGCTGCAGGTCCAGCCAGCCGACCAGCTGGGTCCGTTCGTCGGCCGTCCCGGGTGGGCGGGTGCGGGGTGGGGTCACCCTCCCGGACCGTAGTGCGTCCGCGGCCGGGCCCGGGGCGGGCGGCCGCGGTCGGTGCCGGTCCCCTGCATCCACGGCGGGGCGCTCTCGGGAAGGGGATGGCGTGGACTCCCCCGCACCGCACCCGGACTGGGTCCTGCAGCCGCTCCTCGACCTCGGGCTCGGCGTCGAGCGGATCCGGACCCTGGTGTACCGGCTCTCCTTCGAGGTCGTCGTCCGGGACGGCCACCCCTCGGTGGCCCACCTCCGGGCCGTCGTGGCCGACGAGCCGCCGGCCGTGCGGCGCGCGTGGACCGAGGTGATCGGCCGCCTGATCGCCTGAGCCGGCAGGCGGTCAGTCCTGGCTGGGGCCCAGCAGCCCGAGCTGCTGGGCCTTCACCACGGCCTCCAGCTGCGAGCGGACGCCGAGCTTGACGTGCAGCGACTTCACGTAGCCGCGGCAGGTCTCCAGGGTGATCCCGAGGACCCGGGCGATCGCCTTGACCTGCATCCCCCGGCCCAGGCAGTCCAGCACCTCCTGCTCGCGGCGGGTCAGGCGCGGGCGTTCCTCGTTCACCGGGACCGGCCGGCTCCCGGCCGCCGACGACACGGTGAACGTGGAGGGGGCGACGAGCATCTGGCCGGGCCGCACCCGGGACAGCACGTCGATCATCTCGGCCAGGGAGCCGTCCTTGGGGATGAACGCCGACGCACCGGCCTGGGTCGCACGCACCACCCAGTCCGGGTCGCGGTGCGCGGTGACCACGGCGACGACGGCGCCCGGGGCGACCTCGCGCACCCGGCGGGTCGCCGACAGCCCGTCCTGCCGCGGCATCTCGATGTCCATGACCACGATGTCCGGCTGGGTGTCGCGGGCCACGGCGATGGCCTCCGCGGCGGAGTGCGCCGTCCCCAGGACCTCCATCCCGGCGACCTCGAGGGCACCGCAGAGCAGTTCGGCGAAGGTGCGGTGGTCGTCGACGACGAGCACTCGCGGGGGGTCCAAGGTGGCACGGTCGAACTGGTGGGACTGGGCGAGCACGGTTCCCCCGCGGATCGGGCGCCCCCCTGTTGGAGCGCGCGACCATGAGACGGTCGAGCGACACGCCCGAGGAAGGGTCCTAGGACCAAGTCCTGACCAAAGTCCCTACGCGTGGATCTCGCCGGTCAGCGCGTCGGGACCCGACGTATCGGAAAGGCCGCGTTCCGGTATCGTGACGCGCGCCACAGCCGCGGTGGGCCGGGCCTGCGAGCGCCCCCGGCGGACGGCACCCCCGGACGGGTGACGGCCGCTCAACCTCGCCGCGCGGCACCCGATGGCTGTTGCGTGAAGCTGCCGTCGTCGCTGCGCGCCCGCAACCCACGGGCGTCGCTGCGCAGCGCCGCCGTCATCCTGCTGGTGGCCGCGGGGACCCTGGCCGGCTTCACCACCTTCGAGGACTCCACCGGCGGGCCGCTGGTGCTGGCCTCGTCGTGGGTCGGGGTGGCGGTGCTGGTCGTCGCGGCCGCGGTCTGCGCCCTGGGTCCGGCCGAGGGACTGGACCGCCGCGGCGCCGGCGTCCTCGTCGGGCTCGGCGGCGTCGTCCTGCAGTGCCTGCTGAACCTCGTGACCGAGGACGCCTCCGCCGCCGCGCAGGCGTTCTACGCCTTCCCGGTCCTCTGGGCCGCCGCGCACCTGCGCGCGGGGGCGGTCGTGCTGGTGGTCACCGCGGCGGTGACGGCGGACCTGACCACGCTGCTCCTGCTGGTGCCCGCGCACCAGGCGGTCACCGACGGCGTGTTCTTCGGCGCCGTCCTCGTCGTCATGGGGCTGGTGCTGGCCCGCGCCGGGCGGACGCAGGACCGGCTCGTGGCCGCGCTGCGGGAGCAGGCGACGGTCGACTCCCTGACCGGGCTGGCCAACCGGCGATCGTTCGAGAGCGCCGTGGAGACGGCGCTGGCCTCGCGCACGAGCCACGGCACCGGCCTGGTCCTCATCGACGTCGACGCGTTCAAGACGATCAACGACACCTACGGGCACCTGGTCGGAGACGACGTGCTGGTCCACCTCGCCGGGGTGCTGCGCCGGCAGGTGCGCTCCGGCGACGCCGTCCTCTCCCGGCTCGGCGGCGACGAGCTCGCCGTGCTGCTGCCGGGCTGCACCGCGGAGGCAGCCGCGCGGCGCGGCGACCAGTTGCTGGCCGCCGTGCACGCCGGGTCGATCGCCCTCGCCGACGGCACGGAGCTGCCCCTGTCGATCAGCGTCGGGGTGGCCCACGTGGCGCACGCGACCGGGGACCTGAAGGAGCTCTACGCTGCGGCGGACACCGCCCTCTACCGGGCCAAGCGCGCCGGCCGCGGCCAGGTGGCCGTCGGCAGCCACTGACCGTCCTCCGAGGGGCCCGGGCTCAGGTGCCGCAGAAGGTCACGTAGCGGCCGGCGTTCCCCGGAGCGGGCGCCGCGTAACGCTCCAGGCCGGGACGCTCGTCGAACGGGCGGGCCAGCACCTCCAGCAGCCGCTCCAGCGGGCCCAGGTCGTCGTCGTGCGCCGCGGTCAGCGCCTCCTCGACCAGGTGGTTGCGGGGGGTGTAGACGGGGTTGGTCCGGTCCATGAGGTCGGCGTCCGGCCCGAGGGCCCGCCACCGCTGCACCCAGGCGTCGAACGCGGCGAGGTCGAGGACGAGGCGGCGCGCGGGCTCGGCGTCGTCGCGGGCGGCGGCGCCGAGGGCGCGGAAGAACGACGTGTAGTCGACGGAGTTGTCCCGGAGCAGGGTGAGCAGCTCGTCGACGAGGGCGGCGGCGACCGCGTCGTCCAGCCCCTCGGGCAGGCCGAGCTTGGCCCGCATGCCCGCCGACCACACGGCGCCGTACTGCCGGCGGAACCCGCCGAGCGACTCGACGGCGAGGGCGACCGCCTGGTCCTGGTCCTCGTGCAGCAGCGGCAGCAGCGCCTCGGCGAACCGGGCCAGGTTCCACTCGGCGACCACCGGCTGGTTGCCGTAGGCGTAGCGGCCGCTCTCGTCGATCGAGCTGAACACCGTGGCCGGGTCGAAGACGTCGAGGAAGGCGCACGGCCCGTAGTCGATGGTCTCGCCGGAGATCGTCACGTTGTCGGTGTTCATGACCCCGTGCACGAAGCCGACGAGCATCCACCGGGCCACCAGCGACGCCTGCGCTGCGACGACCGCCTCGAACAGTGCGAGGTGGGGCTGCTCGGCCTCCGCCGCGGCGGGGTGGTGCCGGGCGATCGCGGCATCGGCGAGGCGGCGCAGGAGGTCGACGTCGTCGGTGGCGCGGGCGTACTGGAAGCTGCCGACGCGCAGGTGGCTGCTCGCGACGCGGGCCAGGACCGCGCCCGGCAGCAGGGTCTCCCGGCGCACCGGGCGGCCGGTGGCCACGACGGCGAGCGAGCGGGTCGTCGGGACGCCGAGGGCGTGCATCCCCTCGCTCACGACGTACTCGCGCAGCATCGGCCCGAGCGCGGCCAGCCCGTCGCCGCCGCGGGAGAACGGCGTGCGCCCCGAGCCCTTGAGGTGCAGCTCGCGCAGCCGGCCGTCGGCGTCGGTCAGCTCGCCGAGCAGCAGGGCGCGGCCGTCGCCGAGCCGCGGGGAGTACCAGCCGAACTGGTGGCCGGCGTAGGCCTGGGCGACCGGGTGGGCGTCGGCGGGGAGGGAGGTGCCCACCAGCAGGCCGACGCCGTCCTCGCTGCGCAGCGCGGCCGGGTCGAGCCCGAGCTCGGCGGCCAGCCGGTCGTTCAGGACGAGCAGCCGTGGGGACGGCGCCTCCTCCGCGCGCCACGGGACCGCCAGCTCCGGCAGCTCACGGGCGAAGCGGTCGTGCAGGACGACGGTCGGGGCCGGTGCGACGCTCACCCTCCCCACGGTACGTACGCGGCCGGGGAGCGGCTCCCGGCGATGTCGATCCGGGGGCCGCTCGTTCGTCGTCCTGGTGAGGCCCGGGCAACCCCGCCCGGGCGGCACCCGGGAGGACTCCCCGATGACCACCACCGACCGCACCCCGCTCGTCCGGGACACCGCCGTGACCCGGACCACCCGCGACCTCGTCCTGCTCGTCGCCCGGATCGGCCTGGGCGTGCTGATGGTCGGCCACGCGAAGGTCGAGTACGACTTCGGCGGCAGCCTCGCCGGGGTCGGGCAGCTCTTCGCCCAGAGCGGCGTCCCGCTCGGCACGGTCACCGGCCCGGCCAACGTGCTCTTCGAGCTGGTCGGCGGGATCGCGATGATCGTCGGCGCCGCGGTGCCGGTCGTCGGCGTGGTGATGGCGCTGAACATGGCCGGGGCCTGGCTGTTCGTGCACACCAGCGGCCTGTACGCGATGGACCACAACGGCCCCGAGCTGGTCATCGCGATCGGGCTGCTCAGCCTCGTCCTCGCGGTGACCGGCTCGGGCCGCTTCGGGATCGACCACCTCGTCGTACGGCGCCCGCGCCACCGGTCCCGGTCCGCGGCCTGACCGGGCCGGCCGGGAGTGCCAGACTCGGCCGGTGCAGCACCGACTCGTGCTCGTCCGCCATGCCGAGGCCGCGCACGCCGCCGTGGACGCCGACCGCCCGCTCACCGAGCACGGTTCCCGGGCGGCGGCGGCCATCGGCGCCTGGCTCCGGCGGACCGGCCTGGTCCCCGACCGGGTGCTGGTCTCCCCCGCACGCCGGGCGGCGCAGACCTGGGAGCAGGCCGGCGCGGCCGCGCCGTCGCCCGTGGTGGACCTGCGCATCTACGGCAACTCCGTCGCCGCGCTGCTGGCCGCCGTCCGCGAGACCCCGGACGACGTCGCGACCCTCGCCCTGGTCGGCCACAACCCGTCCATCCAGGGGCTCGCCGCCCTCCTGGACGACGGGAACGGCAGCCCGCCGGCGCGCCGCGGCCTCGAGGCGGGCTTCCGCGCCGGCGGCGTGGCCGTCCTCGACCTCGACGTGCCGTGGGCCGACCTCGCGCCGGGCGCCGCGTCGCTGACCGCCTACGAGGTCCCCGGCGCCTGAGGGCGAGGACCCGCCGGAGCGTCGCCGTCCCGCGTCCGGAGGCGGTGTTGCCGCACGACCGTCCGCGCTAGCGTCCGGCCCCGCGGAACGACCCCGCATCGCAGACGGTGCAGAGCCCGACGGAGCAGTCCCCCGCCGTCGCGGGGATCCCGCCGGGCCGACGGTTCCGTCCACCGGTGCGGGGTGCACGCCGGCGAACCGCCGGCCGAGGCGAACCGCAGCGCACCGGGAACGCTGCCGGGACGGCCTCCCCCATCTCCCTGGCGCGCTCTCCTCCGAGGACGAGGAGGAGTCGAACGGGCGGGCGCACCGCCCGGGTCGCGCCGTTCCACACGAAGCGGAGGACGAGATGATGCACTCCGGACGCACTCGCACCCTCGGGGCACTGGGCCTGATCGCAGGGTTGGCCGTTCCCGTGTGTGTGGCGACGACGGCGACCGCGGCCGTCCCGACGCTGGTGGACCCGGCCCAGATCCTCGACGCGCACAACGCCGCACGGGCCGAGGTGGGAACGGCGCCACTGGAGTGGTCGTCCACCCTGGAGGCCAGCGCACAGCAGTGGGCGGACCACCTGGCGGAGATCCACGGCCTGGAGCACAGCGGTCCCGGGGGCTCCGGTCACGGGGAGAACCTCTGGATGGGCACCCGGGACGTCTTCTCCGACGCCCAGAAGGTCACCTTCTGGACCGCGGAGGAGACGTTCTTCGTCCCGGGACAGACGTTCCCCGACGTCTCCAACACCGGGAACTGGGAGGACGTCGGCCACTACACCCAGATGGTCTGGTACGACTCGACCGCGATCGGGTGCGGCGTGGCCAGCGACGACGAGAACGACTACCTGGTCTGCCACTACGACCCGCCGGGCAACGTCGAGGGCGAGTACCCCCTGGGGCACCCGTGAGCGCGCAACGCCCGTGACCGGCTCGCTGTGGGTTCCCGGCACCAGCCGGCCCCCCGACGGCAGATGGTGGTGGACATGAGCAGCACTCCCCCTCCCTTACGGCCCGGCGTCGCCGCCGGCGGCTGGCTGGCGATCTCAGGCCAGGTGGGACTCGAGGACGGTGTCCTCGTCGAGGGGCCTCGTGCCCAGACGGCACAGGCACTGGCCAACCTGCGCCGGGTCGTGGAGTCACACGGCGCCGGACTGGCCGACGTGGTCAAGACCAACGTCTTCCTCGTCACCATGGACCACTACGCGGTCATGAACGAGGAGTACGCGAAGGTCTTCGCCGGCGCGCCACCGGCGCGGTCGGCGGTCGCCGTCCACCAGTTGCCACTCGGCGCGCTGGTCGAGATCGAGGCATGGGTCCACCTGCCCGGACACCGACCCCCTGACGCGGGCCCTCAGTAGCGGCCCTCTCCTGCTCGCTGACGATCCACCTGCCCGTCACCCGAACTCGTCCAGCCACGCGGGTCACCGCGAGAAGAGGCTCACGCGCGGTCTTCTCCGTTGCCGAGGGGCTCGTCGTACAGGTACAGCAGTCGCTGCAGCGCTTCACGGGTCTGGTCGAGTTCGGCGGTGAGCCGCAGCACGTCGAGGCGGAGGCCGAGCACCTGTTCCACGTGAGCAGAGATGTGGGGGTCGGAGGCGCCGGGCTCGGTCGCCACCAGGGCGGAACTCGTCGCCGCGTGCCGCTCCCGCGCAGGCTCCCGGAGACCCGGCAGAGCGGTGACGGACGTGCGGGCGGAGCGCTCCTCCATCCGTTTGCGCAGCGCCTCGGCCAGTGGTCGGTACGAGCCTCGGAACTCGGCACCCGGTCGTGCCGGAGCAACCGGCACACCATCCGCGTCGATGAACGTCGTCAGGTTGGCCGAGATGGTCCGACCGGCCCCATCCCACGGCGTGGAGAAACTCCACGACCACATGTACTGGCCGACGTACCACATCGGTTGCCCCGGCACGTCGTCCCACGGCCTGGATGACGCCGGGTCCGCGCCGAGCCCGACGACGTCGACCCAGCGTTCGAGCCTGGGCAGGATGCGGTCCCCGTGGGGGCAGGACGCGGCCAGCAGCCTCGCGAGCCGCGCGACCTCGGCCACGTCCCGTCGCTCGGCCGGCGCCTCGCGCTCGGACTGCTCGGACGGCGAGGCTGCTGCGACCGGCTGGACGCCGTAGCCCTCGATCAGGCGGTCCGTGCTCCCGGCCCCCCGGAGGTCGTGGTGATGCCCCGAACCGCCCCGCGGCCGCGGGAGGCCGGCGCCGTGGGTCGCTCCCGCCGCGGATCCCGCGCCCGGGTCGGAGACCGGGCGTGGGACGGCGACGTGAGAGCCGCCGTGGGACCACCGATCGGTCCAGGGGTGGTGCTCGGTGGGGGACGGGTCCGGACGGAGGCCGTGGGGAGGCGAGGCGGCAGCCCACTGCGCGACTGGAGGGGAACCAGGACCCGGCTCCACGACCACCGGACGGTCGTCCACGAGCTGCAGAGGCTGCACCACACTCCTGCGCGGAGCGGATCGGTGGGCGCCGTGGGCGCCGCGCCGCGGCCGGAGGAGCCGCAGCCACAGGTCCCGGCCGGCGAGCAGCCAGGACGCCCCGAAGGCCCAGGTGGCGACGGTCTCCGACGCGAACAGCAGCGGAAGCGGCCCGAGGTCGAGCTCCAGGTGGTTCCCGAGCGCTGCCGCGGCGATGCCCAGCAGGACCACCCCGCCACACAGGCCGTGGAGGCACGTCGCCGTGAGGCTGCCGCCGTGGATCCGCTCCCGGCGGGCGAAGAGGAACGAGAGAGCAGCCAGCAGCAGGAAGCACCCGCCCGCAGCGATCAGGTGCACGTGTTCCGTCCGGACCTCCCCGAGCAACTGCTCCATCGGCGAGCAGCCCGACGGGGCCGGCGTGCTGCCGCACCTGGGCGCTCCCGCAGGGGAGCCCGGCTGCCCGATCGGGAAGAACACCACGCCGAGCAGGGCCAGCCCCGCGAGCAGGCTCAGCCAGAAGTCCCACGTCCACGGTCGTCCCGCGAGATAGGTCGCCAGCAGGACGGCGATGATGCACAGAGCCCCGACGAACACGTCCTGCATCGACGTGTGGTAGTAGGAGCTCAGCGAGCTGCCGACGTGCAGCCCGTCGCCCCGGACCCAGCTCTCCCCGGCGATCAGGACGAGGGGCAGCAGGATGCCGATCAGCCCGACCGCCGTCCGGATGAGCAGGTAGGAGCGGACGTAGAGCACCGCCGGATCGCTGCGGTCGGACAGGTCACGCGGGCGTGGAAGGGTGTCCGGGCTCGGCTGACGCATCGCACCTCCGCATCGGCTGCCCCACCGATGGCCACGGGGCAGCGCCAGTTGGGAGACGACCGCGCCTCGCCGCGCCACCCCGGGCCCTCGGGAAGGCGCGAGGAGCCGTCGATGTCGCGGCCATCACACTGCGGTCAACGTCGGCGACCGGCGCCGGGGTGCGCCCGCGGACACCACGTGCCCCAGGCGCCACAGCTCTCCCGGGGGCCACAGCAGCCCCGGCCCCGGCGCACCCGGTGGAGGCGCAGGCGACGGACGAGCCGGCCCGTTCGCCGGGGAACGTGGTGGTTCGTCTGCCCTGATCGACGCCTAGGGCCGTCGAACGGCGTAGCGCAGCAGGACGACACCGTTACCGAACCGCCGGTTCTCCACCAGGTCGAGGTCGGTCCGGGTGTCGGCGGTCTCGAACAACCGTCGACCGCGGCCGACGACGACCGGGTTGACGTAGAGCCGGTACTCGTCGACCAGGTCCAGCCGGCGGAAGGTCTCGACCAGGTCGGCCCCGCCGAGCGTCATGTCCCCGCCCGGCTGCTGCTTCAGCGCGCGGATCTCGTCGGGGTCCACCTCTGCCCGCAGCGAGGCGTTCGGGCCGACCTCGTGCAGCGTGCGGGAGAACACGATCTTCGGCACCGCCCGCCAGATGCCGGCGAACTCGCGCATGACCGGCGGGTTGTCCGGGTCCTGGTCGGCGGTCGGCCAGACCGCCTCCATGAGCTCGTAGCTGACCCGGCCTTCGATGAACGCGCTCATGGTCGCGAGGTGCTCGTTGAAGTGCGCGTGCAGCTCTTCGTCGACGAGGTGCCAGCTCAGGTCGTGGTCGGGCCCCTCGAAGTAGCCGTCCAGCGACAGCATCATCTGCACGACGATCTCCCGCATGCGTCCTCCTGGTCCACGACTCGGTCCGGGAGCTCGGACCGGCGGACGCGGCGGATCTCATCGGTCCCGCCGGCCTCCCCTGGGCACGGCCGGTCGGGGAAGCGCGTCAGAGGGGTGCCGATCCGAGGTCGGGCACTCAGCGCCTGGTCTCGTACCTGGTCAGGAGCACGCCATCGGGAAACGTCCGGGTCTCCACCAGGGTCAGGTTCACCCAGTTGTCCAGGGCCGTGAAGAACGGCGTGCCGCTGCCCACCAGGACCGGTGCGGTGGCCAGCACGTACTCGTCGATCAGCCCGGCCCGCATGGCCGCCGCGGCGAGGGTGGCGCCGCCGATGTCCATGGGGCCGCCGTCCTCGGCCTTGAGCCGGGTGATCTCGGTGACCGCGTCGCCGGTGACCAGGCGGGTGTTCCAGTCGACCGTGCTGATCGTGGAGGAGAACACCACCTTCGGCATGTCCTTCCAGCGGCGGGCGTACTCGATGTGCGCCGGTGTGGCGCCGGGCTGCTGGTCGGCGGTGGGCCAGTGGGAGCTCATCCCCTCCCACAGTCTGCGCCCGTACAGCGCCAGGCCGGTCGCCCCCACCCGGTCGGACCACCACTGGAACAGCTCGTCGCTCGGCACGCTCCATCCGAGGTCGTCGCCGGGCGCGGCGACGTAGCCGTCCAGGGACAGGTTCATGGCGAAGGCCAGTTTCCGCACGGCGTGTGCCTCCCGTGAGTCGGTGTCCGGCGTACAGACCGGCACGGTGCGGAGAAGTCATCGGCGCAGGCCACACGGCCCCGCTGGACGCACACGTCCAAGTCAGGGCGGGGCGACGGACGAGTCGGCCTGTACGCCGGGTTCTGTCCACGGGGGCCTCGCGGCCTCCCGATGGGCGGTCATCCATCTAGGCCTGCCGTTGCCGGCAGGCTCGAGCGGTCCACCCGCAGGCATCGGGCGGGCAGCCCTCGAACGCCTGCGCAGGACGACGTCGCCGCCGTCCCTCTCGACCTTGCTCCGGGTGGGGTTTACCGAGCCACACCGGTCACCCGGTGTGCGGTGGTCTCTTACACCGCCGTTTCACCCTTACCAGCGGCGAACCGCTGGCGGTCTGTTCTCTGTGGCACTGTCCCGCGGGTCACCCCGGGTCGCTGTTAACGACCACCCTGCCCTGTGGAGCCCGGACGTTCCTCGGCGACGGGGTTGCCCCCGCCGACGCGACCGCCCAGCCGACTCGTCCGTCGTCCGCCCAGTCTAGGCGACCTCGTGCTCAGCCCCAGTAGAGCCGGAACCCGACCCGCCGCTCCCCCTCCTCGGTGAGGGTCGCCATGTCGATCTGTCGACGTGCCTGCTCGTCGACCGGCTCGTCCGACAGCACCTCCAGGTAGCGGCGGTGCTCGCTGAGCGAGGCCACCGCCTTCTCCACCCCGGTGCTCACGTCGACCACGTGCGGTGGCTCCTCCCCCACCGTCTGGACGGCGATGTACTGCACGCCGGTCCACCGCGGCTCGGTCAGGTCGGGGAAGATCCACTCGTTGGCGGCGTCGGCCACCGCGTCCAGCACGCTGCGGGACAGCGCCCGGTGGTCCGGCGAGTTCAGGGCGCCCGGCGTGATCCCCGGCGGGGTCCAGGTGTCCCCGCCGTGCATGGTCACCACGAGCTCGGGCCGGTGCCGGCGGATCGCCGCGGCGAGGTCGCGGCGCAGCGGCAGCCCCGTCTCCAGCACGCCGTCCCGGTGCCCGAGGAACTCCACCTCCGACACCCCGACGACCGCCGCCGACCGGCGCTCCTCCTCCTCGCGCAGCGGCCCGGCCTCGGCCGGCGTCATCCCGGCGATGCCGGCCTCCCCGCGCGTGGCCAGGAGGTAGTGCACCTCCTTGCCGGCCGCGGTCCAGACCGCGACCGCGGCCGCCACGCCGTACTCGATGTCGTCGGGGTGGGCGGCCACGACGAGGGCGCGCTGCCAGTCGTCGGGCATCGGCAGGGAGGCCATGGCGGGCAGTGTGCTCCGGGAGGAGGGCGTCCGGGGAGGGTCAGCCGCGCACCGGCCGGTAGGTGAGCAGGGTGGTCCCGGAGCGGAACTCCCGGGCCGCGACCCGCTGCAGCCGCACGTCCACCCCGTCGGGGAACAGCCGGCGGCCGCGCCCGAGCACCCGCGGGAAGACGAACAGCCGGTACTCGTCGACCAGGTCCGCGGCGATGATCGCGTGGCAGAGCGTGATGCTGCCGGTCACGCCGATCTCGCCGTCCACCGACGCGCGCAGCTCCCGCACCTCCTCGACCGGGTCGCCGGCCAGCACCTGGCTGTTCGCCCATCCCGGGTCACCCAGCGTGCGGGAGACGACGAACTTCCGGACCTCGTCCAGGTGCCGGGTGATCCCGGTCCGGTCGTCGGTCTGCGCCGGCCAGAAGGCGCGCATGTCCTCGAAGGTCCGCCGCCCGACGAGGAACCCGGGCTGCCCCGACATGTGCTCCTGCACCACGGCCAGGACGTCGGAGGTGTCCGCCGTCTCGCCCTGCGGGTCGAACCACCCGTCGAGGGCCTCGACGACGCCGTCGAGCGTGGTGTTCTGGGTGACGACGATGCGTGCCATGACAGGGCAGACCCGCCCGGCACGGGGAAGTCATCGCCCGGGAGTCATCGCCCGGCGACGTCCAGCAGCACCGCGGCCAGGTCGTCGGGGGCGCTCACCATCGGGTCGTGCCCGGTGGCCAGCTTTACCACCTCCCAGCCCGGCTGCGTGCGCGCCCGCACCCGGGAGGGCTCGATGCTCGGCAGCGCCGGGACGCTGCAGTCGACGTACGTGCGCGGCCGGGCCGCCCAGCGTCCGCCGTCGAAGGGCAGCGGGTCGTCGTAGACACCGCCGGGCTGTGGCGTCTGCCGCCGCTCCACCCACGCGGCGTCGGCACCGGTCAGCCCGAACGCCGACGCGGGCGGGGGCGGGATCACCCCGGTCTCCCGGATGACCGCCCGCCGCTCCTCCCGTACCTCCGGCGGGTTGGGCGTCGACCAGCTCTCCCCGGGGGTCGGGACGACGCCGTCGACGTAGACCAGCCGGTCGACCTCCTCCCCCAGCCGGTCGGCCGCGCCGGTGACCACCATCCCGCCGTAGCTGTGCCCGACCAGCACCGCCCCCCGGCACTCGGCGGCCCGCACGGCGGTGACCACGTCCTCGACGTGCGTCCCGAGGGTGATCGACGGCGACAGCTGGTGCGCCCGCTCCCCCAGCCCCGACAGCGTCACCGCGACGACGTGGTGCCCGGCGGCGTGCAGCGCGGGCAGCACCCGGCGCCAGCACCAGGCGCCGTGCCAGGCTCCGTGGACGAGGACGAGGTCGGTCATCGCCTCATCGTGCCGGGGCCGCGTCCCGGGTCCCCTCCGGGGCCGGCCGGCGGGGTGCGCCGGGCGCCTCGGCGCGGACCAGCCAGAGCACCAGCGCCCCGCCGAGGAGCCCGGCCACGCCGCAGGCGAGGAACGCGCCCCGCAGCCCGTCGGTGTAGGCGGCCGTCAGCAGGTCGGCCAGCGCCGGCCGGGCGGCCGGGTCGGCGCCCTGGAGGATCGCCGGCGCCTGGCCCGCGGACAGCGCCGACGCCGTCCCGGCCGGGTCGGGCGCGCCGCCGTCCCGCAGCACGCCGGAGGCGCCCGCCGTGAACACCAGCCCGAGGATCGACACCCCGAGGGCCAGGCCCAGCTGCCGGGCGGTGTTGACCGCGCCGGAGGCCATGCCGCTGCGGTCGCGGGGCACCGCGGCCAGCGCCGCGGAGGCCAGCGTCGGGTTGGCCATCCCCACACCGGTGCCCATGACGGCCAGGCCCGCGATCAGCACCGTCCAGGTGGACCCCGCGTCGACCAGGGCGAGCAGCAGCGCGCCGGCGCCCACCAGCGCCAGCCCGGTCCCGAGCACGAGGTGCGGCGGGCGGGTCTGCAGGACGCGGCCGGCGCCGGCGGCGACCGCGAAGCTCATGAACGACAGCGGGATGAACACCAGCCCGGCGCGCAGCGGGGTCATCCCCTCGATCGACTGCAGCCACAGCGAGGCGTAGATCAGCTCGGAGAACGCCGCCGCGTTGAGCAGGAGCCCGCCGGCCATGATCCCGGTGAACGACCGCGACCGGAACAGCCGGACGTCGAGCATCGGTGCCGGCCGCCGCAGCTCCACCACCACCCAGACCACCAGGACGACGAGCCCCGCGGCGACCGGCGCCCACGCCGCCGGCCCGCCCCAGCCGTCCGCCGCGGCCTCCACCAGACCGAAGACCACCCCGCCGGCGCCGACGGTGAACAGGGCGATCCCGGCGACGTCCGGCCGCGGCGCCGACGCCTGCCGGGACTCCTCCACCGCCGTCAGCGTGAGGACCACCGCCAGCACGCACACCGGCAGGTTCACGTAGAAGATCCACCGCCACGACAGCTCGGTGAGCGCACCGCCGAGGATCGGCCCCAGCGCCGCCGCCGCCCCGACGACGGCGCCCCACACGCCGAACGCCGTGCCCCGGTCCCGGCCCTCGTAGCTGGTGTTGATCAGCGCGATCGTGGTCGCGAACATCGCCGCCCCACCGATCCCCTGCACGCCCCGCGCCGCGATCAGCCAGCCCGCGCTCGGCGCCAGCCCACAGGCCAGCGAGGCCAGCGCGAAGACGACCAGCCCGGCCAGGAACACCCGCCGCCGCCCGTAGAGGTCGGCCACCGAACCGGCCCCCAGCACGAGCGACGCCAGCGCCAGCGCGTAGACGTCGACCACCCACTGGAGCTGGTCGAACGACGTCGACAGGTCCCGGGCCATCTCGGGGAGCGCGACGTTCACGATGGTCACGTCGATCAGCAGGATGAAGGTGCCGGTACAGATCGCGACCAGCGGCAGCCACTTGCGCACCGGCCCAGGGTGCCCGTGTGGTGCGCAGCGCAACCAACCGGGGCGCAACCCGCCGGGTCGCCGTAGGCTCGCCGTCCGTGTCCGCCCTCGACCTGGCCATCGCCGCGGGGGTCGCGTTCCTCGCGGGTGCGGTCAACTCGATCGCCGGCGGCGGCTCGCTGATCCTCTTCCCCACCCTCGTCGCGCTCGGCCTGGGGACGGTCGCCGCCAACGTCACCAACTCCATCGCCCAGTGGCCCGGCTACCTCGGCGGCGTGCTGGGCTTCCGCCGGGAGTACGCCGGTCAGCGCGGCCGGCTGCTGCGCTTCGGCACCGTGGCCCTGCTCGGCGGCACCGCCGGCAGCGTGCTGTTGCTCACCACGCCGACCGCGGCCTTCGACGTCGTCGTCCCGGTGCTGGTGCTCCTGGCCAGCTTGCTGCTGGCGGTCCAGCCGCTGCTGACCCGGCGGCTGCGCAAGGCCGAGGAGGAGGGTCCGCGCCGGGACCCGGTCTGGCTCTACGCCGCGCTGTTCCTGGCCACCGTCTACGGCGGCTACTTCGGCGGCGCGCTCGGCGTGATCCTCGTCGGCGTCCTCGGCGTCGGGCTGCACCGGCTGAAGCTGGCCAACGCGCTGAAGTCGGCGCTGTCGGCGGTCACCGCCACCGTCACCCTCGTGGTGTTCGGCCTGTTCGGGCCGGTCGCCTGGCTCGTGGTCGCCGTCGCCGCCCCCGCGAGCCTGCTCGGGGGCTTCCTGGGCGCCCGCATCGCCACCCGGATCCCCACCACGCCGCTGCGCGTGTTCATCGTGCTCTTCGGCGTCGCCGTCTCCGCCTACCTGTTCACCCGCCTCTGAGCACCTGCCCCCGAGGGGTGAACCAGCAGGTCAGGGGTTCACCCCGGGTGGTCGGCAGCCGATCCAGGGGCATGCCCTCCCCCGCGCACGCCCGGCTGCTCCCCGGCGCCCCCCGCCGGGCGCTCGCGGTCCTGGCCGTGCTCGTGTGCGTCCAGGTCGCCGCGACGGCGACGGACGCCGGCACTGCGCACCCGATCCGGCTGCTCGCCGGGCTGGCCCCGTACGGCCTGGTTGCCGGGATCCTCGTCTGGCGGGCCCGGCGGGTCCCGCACGAGCGCGCCTTCTGGCTGCGGCTGGCGCTCGGCGGCGTGGTCCTGGCGACGACGACCGGCGCCCTCACCGTGCTGGCCGCCGTCCCTGCCACACGGGCGGTCGCCGGTCCGGCGCTGCTGTGGGCACCGGTGCTGGCCTTCCCGCTCTTCTACAGCGCCGTGGTCCGCTGGAACCGCTACAGCACGACGCTGGCCGACCCCAGCGACGTGCTCAACGGCCTCTCGGCGGTGCTGGCCGTCGTCGCCGTGGCCGACGTGGTCCTCGCGCACACCGGCAGCGACCTGGCCGACGCCCCCTGGCAGTGGCTGCTGCCGCTGCTGGCGCAGGGCGCGGTCGGCTTCGTCCTCGTCGGGACGGCGATGTCGCTGGTGTCGCTCGGCTCGATGGCCCGCGACCCCCGCCTGTGGCTGGTCACCGCGGCGTTCAGCGGGCTCCTGGCCGGCAGCGCCGGAGGCCTGGTCACCGCTTCCCAGCCGTGGTGGGCGGCCGCCGCCGAGGGGGCCGGGCTGGTCTGCCTGGCTCTCGCCGCCACGCTGCGCTCGGCCCGTTCCGCTCCGCAGCCGACCGACCCGACCGCGTCGACCTTGGGCGCGTTCGTCGTGCTCATCGCCGCCACCGCGGTGCTGGCCGTGGGCGGGCTGATCGGGGCACCCGCCTCGGCCACCTGGTGCGCGGCGCTGGCGGCCCTCGGCTCCAGTGTCCGGCTGCTGGTGAACGTCGGGGAGCTCGCCGTCCTCGCGGTGACCCGGCGCGAGGCGCTCACCGACGAGCTGACCGGCATGGCCAACCGCCGCGCGGTCCTGCGCCGGGCCGCGGAGCTCTCCCGCGCCGGCACGCCGCTGGTCTTCGCGCTGCTGGACCTGGACAAGTTCAAGGAGGTCAACGACGGCCTCGGCCACGCCGCCGGTGACGAGCTGCTGCGCCTGGTCGCCGCCCGGCTGGAGCCACTGCTGCGCTCCGGGGACCTGCTCGGCCGGCTGGGCGGCGACGAGTTCGCCGTGGTCGCGCTGGGCGAGCACGGAGTCGCCCCCGAGGACGCCGCGGCCGCGCTGGGCGCGCGGCTGTTCGCCGAGCTCGCCGAGCCGTTCCGGGTCGGCGGCATGTCGGTGCACGTGGCCGCCAGCGTCGGCCTGGCCTGCTGGAGCGGGCCGGCCCCCACCAGCTCCGGGGACGGCACCACCGGGACCCTCCTCCGGCACGCCGACGCGGCCATGTACGACGCCAAGCGGACCGGCGCCGGCGTGGCCGTCTACGACCCGGCCCGGCACGGGCTGAGCAGCCGGCACCTGGCCCTGGTCGAGGAGCTGCGCGCCGGCCTGGCCGCCGGCCAGCTGGTGCTGCACCACCAGCCGCAGGTCGACGTCGCGACCGGCACGACGCTCGGCGTCGAGGCCCTGGTGCGCTGGGCGCACCCGGTCCGCGGCCTGCTCGGCCCGGCGGAGTTCCTCCCGCAGGCCGAGATCCACGGCCTCATGCGGTCGGTCACCGACGAGGTGCTGCGGCTGGCGGTCGACCAGGCGGCGGCGTGGCGGCGCAGCGGGCGGGACCTGCGCGTGTCGGTCAACCTGTCGGCCAGCAACCTGCTCGACACCGACCTGCCCCAGCGGGTCGCCTGCCTCCTGGACGGCGCGGACCTGCGGCCCGACCAGCTGGTCCTCGAGGTCACCGAGACGGTGCTGCTCAGCGACCCCGAGCGCAGCCTGGCCGTCGTCGGCCGGCTCGCCGACCTCGGCGTCACCGTCAGCATCGACGACTTCGGCACCGGCTACTCGTCGCTGTCGTACCTGCGCCACCTGCCCGTCGCCGAGCTCAAGCTCGACCGTTCCTTCACCGCCGACCTGCTCACCGACGCCCGCACCGAGGCCATCGTGGCCAGCACGGTCGCCCTCGCCCACCGGCTGGGCCTGCGGGTGGTCGCCGAGGGCGTGGAGCACCCCGCCACGCTGGCCTACTTGGCCGCGCTGGGCTGCGACGAGAGCCAGGGCTACCTGCACTCCGCCCCGCTGCCGGCCGCCGAGCTCGAGCGCTGGCTGGACCGGGCGGGCGCCGCTGCGCGGGAGGCGGCGCTGCTGCCGTCGTAGGCTCGCCGCTCGTGGCCGCCGCCGTCCTCGACCCGCCGGCCTGACCCCGCGTGGACCCGCTCGCCCTCACCGTCTCCGGCGTCGTCCTCGTCGCCACCCTGGTGGCCGCCGTGACCGGGGGCCGTCGGCTGCCGCCCGCGGCGGTGGCGGTCCCGGGGGCGTGCTTCCTGCTCGGGGTGGGCGCCGTGGGCCTGCCCGACGCCGCGCAGGCCGTGCGCGAGGTCGCGCCGACCGTCGGGTTCCTCGTGCTGATCCTGGTGCTGGCGCACCTCGCCGAGCGGGAGGGCCTGTTCACCTGGGCCGGCGCGGTCACGGCCCGCCGCTCCGGGGCCTCCCCCGATCGGCTCCTGGCCCGGGTGGTGCTGCTGGCGGCGGCGGTGACCGCGGTGCTCAGCCTGGACGCCACGGCCGTGCTGCTCGTCCCCGTGGTGCTGGCCACCGCCGCGCGGCTGGGGGTCCGGGCCCGGCCGCACGCGTACGCGACCGGCCACCTGGCCAACTCCGCGTCGCTGCTGCTGCCGGTGTCCAACCTGACCAACCTGCTGGCGTTCGCCGCCACCGGGCTGACCTTCCTGCACTTCACCGGGCTGATGCTGGCCCCGTGGCTGGCCGCCGTGGCCGTGGAGTACCTGCTGCTGCGCCGGCTGTTCCGGGCCGACCTGGCCGCCGCCGGGGACGCCGTCCCGGCCGCGGTGCCCCCTGTCCCGGTCGTCGCGCTCGCCGTGGTGGCGCTGACCGTCGCCGGGTTCGCCGCGGTCTCCCCGCTCGGCCTCTCCCCCGCCTGGCCGGCCGCCGCCGGGGTCGCCGTCCTGGCCGCCCGGCGGCTGGCCGCGCGCACCAGCACCGTCGCGGAGCTGGTGCGCGCGGCCGACCTGCCGTTCGCGCTGTTCGTGGTGGGCCTGACGGTCGTCGTCCTCGCCGTGCGGCGCAGCGGCCTGGAGGACGTCGTGGCGGCGGTGCTGCCCCGCGGCGAGGGCCTGCTCGCACTGCTGGCGGTGGCCGGGGTGGCCGCGATCGGCGCCAACCTGCTCAACAACCTGCCGGCGACCCTGGCCCTGCTGCCGGTCGCCGCGGCGGCCGGGCCGGGGACCGCGCTGGCGGTGCTCATCGGGGTGAACGTCGGCCCCAACCTGACCTACGCCGGGTCGCTGGCCAACCTGCTGTGGCGCCGGGCGCTGGCCGGTGCGGCGCCGTCGGGCGCCCGGTTCAGCCTGGTGGGGCTGGCGACGGTGCCGCTCACCCTGCTGGCCGCCACCACCGCCCTGTGGGCTGCGTTACAGGTCTGACGCCCTGGACGGGTGTGACGGACGGGTCCACCCGGTGCGGGACACGCGTCCGCGCTGCCCGGCCCGGCGGCCGCCGCTGCCTACCGTCGTCCCATGCGCGAGAACCGACTTCCCCCGGTCCCGAACGCCGCCACCCGGGCGCAGCAGCTGCACCTGGTCGCCGCCGCCCGCGTGGCCGCCGTCCGGCCCACCTCCGAGCAGCAGGTCTCCGACATCGTGCGCGTCACCGTCGACGACGAGGTGGACACCCGCACCTTCAAGGCGATCGTCGCCGACCTCTCCACCGCCGTCCGGAGGTAACCGCCGGTCGGGGAGCCCACGTCCGGTCCCCGGCCCCCTGCAGGGTCCCGCCCCGAGCCTGCGAGGGGTGGGGGCAGGGGGTCCTCCTACTCGCCGCCGCGGCCCGGCTCGCCGATCGAGATCATCGCCTCGACCGCGCGGCGGGCGCGGGCGGCGGTCTCGGGGTCGACGTCGACGGCCCCCTCGCCGGTGCGCAGCGTCTGCAGCAACTTCCCCGGCGTGATCATCTTCATGTAGCGGCAGGCGGCGCGGGCGTTCATCGGGATGAACTGCGTGCCGGCGTTGAGCGCCCGGAGCTGGTGCAGGATGCCGACCTCGGTCGCGACCAGCACCTCGCGGGACTGCGTCCGCGCCGCCTCCTCGACCATGCCCCCGGTGGACAGCACCCGGGTGCGGTCGGCGGGCAGGTCGCCGTGGCTGACCAGGTCGAGCACCGACGTCGTGCAGCCGCACTCGGGGTGCACGAGGATCTCGGCGTCCGGGTGGGCGGCGACCTGCGCGCGGACGTCGGACGGGCTGATCCCGGCGTGCACGTGGCACTCCCCCGCCCAGATCGAGATGTTCTCGCGGCCGGTCACCCGCTTGACGTGCGCGCCGAGGAACTGGTCGGGGCAGAACAGGATCTCCCGGTCCGCCGGGATGGACCGGACCACGTCGGCGGCGTTGGACGACGTGCAGCAGATGTCGGTCTCGGCCTTCACCGCGGCGGTGGTGTTGACGTAGCTGACGACGACGGCGCCCGGGTGCTGGGCCTTCCAGTCGCGCAGCTGCTCGGCGGTGATCGAGTCGGCCAGGGAGCAGCCCGCGGCGTGGTCGGGCAGCAGCACCGTCTTGTCCGGCGAGAGGATCTTCGCCGTCTCGGCCATGAAGTGGACGCCGCAGAAGACGATCTCGCGGGCGTCGGTCTGTGCCGCGACCCGGGAGAGGTACAGCGAGTCGCCGGTGAAGTGCGCGACGTCCTGGATCTCGGGCACCTGGTAATTGTGCGCCAGGATGACCGCGCCACGCTCCTCGGCCAGCTGCCGCACCTCGGCGGCCCAGGCCTCGTACTCGGCGGGCGACAGGGTGCGCTCGTCGCCAGTGACGGCAGCGGTGGCGGGCGCGATGGTCGCGGTCACGGATCTCCTCGGGTCGGGCGGGCGGCCCACATGATCCCCTGCGGCGCGGGCCGGCGGCGGCGCGGGGCACCCCGTGCAACGCCGTCCCCGCAACCGGCCTTCCCGGCCCGCTAGCGCAGGTGGCCGGTGTCGTTGACCAGCCGCACCGACGAGCGCCCGTCCGAGCTCCACGCCACCGTGCAGAACGACGCGGCCTCGAGGAACACCCGGTGGACGACGTCGTCGGGCACGTCGAGCCCGGCGGCCAGCATCAGCTTGATCGGCGTCACGTGGCTGACGACCAGCACGGTCCGCCCGGCGTGCTCGCGCAGGATGCGGGCGCGGGCGCGACCCACCCGCTGGGCGACGTCGGCGACCGACTCCCCGCCGGGCGCGGCGACGGTGACGTCCTCGGCGAACCGGCGGGTGGCCAGCGGGTGCGCCCGGCGGGCCTCGTCGGCGGTCAGCCCCTCGAGCCGGCCGAAGTCCAGCTCCACCAGGTCGTCGTCGTACTGCACGTCCAGCCCGAGGACGCCGGCGACGACCTCGGCGGTCTCCCGCGCGCGGCGCAGCGGCGAGGACACGACGACCTCGATGCCCAGCTCCTCGGCCCGCTTGGCGGCCGCCTGCGCCTCCGCCCGGCCGGTCGCCGACAGCGGCAGGTCGTTGCGGCCGCTGTACCGACGCTCCGGGGTGTGCTCGGTGCGCCCGTGCCGCAGCAGGTGGGTCACCGTCGTGGTGACCGGCGCCGGCTCGGCGACCGGCTGGACGTCGTCCTCGGCCGTGGTCGGCTCGGCGGCGAGGTCGCGGCGGACCGGCCGGCCGTCCATGGCGCTGTTGGCCAGCGCGTCGGCCGCGGCGTTCTGCGCCCGCGGCACCCACGTGTAGCGGACCCCGCGCAGCTGACGGGCGATCTGCTGGGCCTGCAGGGCGAGCTTCTGCATGTCGGGGTGCTTGACCTTCCAGCGACCCGACATCTGCTCGACGACCAGCTTGGAGTCCATGCGGACCTCGACCTCGGCGCTCGGGTCGAGGTCCAGGGCGGCCTGCAGCCCGGCGACCAGGCCGCCGTACTCGGCGACGTTGTTGGTCGCCCGGCCGACGGACTCGGCCCGCTCGGCGAGCACCTTGCCGGTGACCGCGTCGCGGACCAGGGCGCCGTAGCCGGCCGGGCCGGGGTTGCCGCGGGATCCGCCGTCGGCCTCCACGACGAACCGGCGTCTCGTCGTCACAGCCCGCTCTCCGCCGTGCGTACGAGGATCCGGCCGCAGTTCTCGCAGCGCACGACCTCGTGGGGGTCGGCGTTGCGGACGGCGGCCAGTTCGCGGCCGTTGAGCTCGATCCGGCAGCCCTGGCACTGGCGGGCCTTGAGCATGGCCGCACCGGTCCCGCCGGTCTGCGTGCGGATCCGCTCGTAGAGCGCGAGCAGGTCGCCCGGGACGGCGGCGGCGGCCTCCTGGCGGGCCTTCTCGTGCTGCGCCGTCGCGTCGGCGATGTCGGCCAGGGCGTCGTCGCGCAGCTGCTCGGCACGTTCCCGCTCGGCCTGCGCCTGGTCCTTGCCCTCCTGGGCCTCCCGCAGGGTGCCCTCGGCGGTCTCGAGTTGCTCCATGAGCTCCAGCTCGGTGTCCTCCAGGTCGGACTGCCGCCGCGCCAGCGACTGCAGCTCGTGCTGGAGGTCGGTCATCTGCTTGGCCGCGACCGAGCCCGAGTCCAGCATCTTCTGGTCCCTGGCCGCCCGGTTCCGCACGGTCTCGACGTCGTCCTCGAGCCGCTTGACCTGCCGCTGCAGGTCGCGCACCTCGGTCTCGGCGCGCACGACCGCCTCGGCGTATCCGCGCTCGGCCTCGGCCGCGGACTCCACCGTGGCCAGCTCGGGCAGCGTGCGCTTGCGGTGGGCCAGCTGGGACAGCGCGACGTCCTCGGCGGCCAGGGCCAGCAGCTTCTGCTGGTCGAAGTGGTCGGCCTTCACCCGGCCAAACTACCGGCTGCGCGCGGGCCGCTCCCCCGGCGCCGCGGGCGGGGCCGACGCCAGCGGGTCGGGCAGGTCCCGGAAGGTCGGGTCCTCCCGCTCGGCGGTGTAGTCGGTCTCCGCCGTCCCGTCGACGCCGTCGTCCACCTTGGCCGCCCGCAGCGCCAGGGTGACCGCCACGGCCACGACGAGGTTGGCCAGCAGCGCGAGGATGCCGGCGTAGACGCTCCAGGTGGTGTCCAGGCCGAGCTTCGCCAGCGGGAACGACGAGCCGCCGAAGTGCTCCCGGACGACGGAGCCGTCGGGGCCCAGCCGCGGGATGTTGTAGAGCATCAGCAGGCCCGCGGCCATGCCGGCCGTCCAGCCGGCGACCAGCCCGCCGCGGTGCAGCCAGCGCGTGTACAGCCCCAGCGCCACGGCGGGCAGCGTCTGCAGGATGATCACGCCGCCGATGAGCTGCAGGTCGATGGAGAACTGCGGGTCGATGAAGAGGATCGCCGCCACCGCGCCGACCTTGACCACCAGCGAGGCCACCTTGGCGACCTGGGCCTCCTGGCGCGGGGTGGCGTCCTTCTTCAGGTACTCCTTGTAGATGTTGCGGGTGAACAGGTTCGCCGCGGCGATCGACATGATCGCGGCCGGGACCAGCGCGCCGACGCCGACCGCGGCGAAGGCGATGCCGGCGAACCAGCTGGGGAACATCTGCTGGAACAGCACCGGGACGACGGTGTTGCCGTCCCCGCCGATCGGCTGCACCCCCGCGGCGATGGCCATGTAGCCCAGCAGCGCGATCAGGCCCAGCGCCAGGCTGTAGGCGGGCAGCGCGCTCATGTTCCGCTTGAGCACGTCACGGCTGCTGGCGGCCAGCACGCCGGTGATGCAGTGCGGGTAGAGGAACAGGGCCAGCGCCGAGCCCAGCGCCAGGGTGGCGTACCCGAGCTGGCCGGACGCCGGCAGCAGCACGCCGGACGTGCCGGAGAACTTCTCCTCCGCGGCGCCGAAGATCGCCTCCCAGCCGCCCAGCCGCACGGGGATGACGATCACCGCGACGATGATCGTCAGGTAGATCAGCGTGTCCTTGACGAACGCGATCAGGGCCGGGGCCCGCAGCCCGGAGTTGTACGTGTACAGCGCCAGGATGACGAAGGCGACGATCAGCGGCAGCTCGCCCTCCACGCCCATCGCCTTGAGCACGGCCTCGATGCCGACCAACTGCAGCGCGATGTAGGGCATCGTCGCGACGATCCCGGTGATGGCCACGAGCAGCGCCATCGTCGGGGAGTCGAAGCGGCTGCGGACGAAGTCGGCCGGCGTCACGAAGCCGCGCACGTGGCTGACCGACCACAGCCGGATGATCACCAGGAAGACCAGCGGGTAGATGACGACCGTGTAGGGGACGGCGAAGAAGCCGGCCGCGCCCGCGCCGAACATCAGCGCCGGGACGGCGACGAAGGTGTAGGCGGTGTAGAGGTCACCGCCGAGCAGGAACCAGGTGACCCAGGTGCCGAAGCTGCGGCCGCCCAGCCCCCACTCGTCGAGGTGCATGAGGCTCTCGGCCCGCCGCCACCGGGCGGCGACGAACCCCATCACCGTGACGACGAGGAAGACGACGATGACGATGACCAGCTCGACGACGTTGACCCCGTCCACGGCTCAGCGCTCCCGGTCCCGGGCGAGGGCCTCGCGGGCGGCGTCCCGCTCGGTCCTGCTCCGCCGGGTCGCCCGGTAGACGGCGACGGTGGTCAGGACGCCCACGGCGACGAACGCCAGCTGGGCCCAGTAGAAGAAGGGCCAGCCGAAGAGGGTCGGATCGACGCGGTTGTAGAGCGGCACGATCAGCGGCAGCACGATCGGGACGAGCAGCAGCCAGTTCCACGGGCTGCGGTCGCTGCGGCGCGGGATGCCTCCCGGTCCCCCGGCGTCCGGGGGCGGTGTGGGCGTGCTGGTCATCGCGACCCCCCTCCCCCGAGGGATCGCAGCGCCCCTCGGGCCTCAGCCGGCCGCGGCCGCGGCCGGGTCCCCGTCGCCCGCGGCGTGCCACGTCCAGGGGTCGGTGCGGCGCCGGGAGACGGCCACCTCCACCCGCCCGGACAGGTCGCGGTGCAGCACGTCCGCCGCGACCGGCAGCCAGGGCCACTCGGAGGCGAAGTGTGCCACGTCACACAGGGCCGGACCGCTGTTCTCGAGCGCCTCGGAGACCGGGTGGTGCCGCAGGTCGCTGGTCAGGAGGACGTCGGCGCCGGCGGCTGCCGCGGCGGGGAGCAGCGAGCCCCCGCTGCCACCGCACACCGCGACGGTCTCGATGCGCCGGTCGGGGTCGCCGGCGGCGCGGACGCCACCCGCGGTGCCCGGCAGGACGGCGGCGACGTGGGCGGTGAACGCGCGCAGGGTCGTCGGCTCGGAGAGCCGCCCGACGCGGCCGAGGCCGGCGCGCGGGTCGGCCGTCGTCGGCTCCAGCGGGACGGCGCCGGTGAGGCCGACGACGTCGGCCAGCGCGTCGTTGACGCCGTGGTCGGGTGCCCGGTCGGCGTTGGTGTGGGCGGCGAAGAGGCCGGCGCCGGCCCGGATCAGCCGGTGCACGAGGCGGCCCTTGGGGTCGCTCGCCGGCACCCCGTGGACGGCGCCCAGGAACAGGGGGTGGTGGGTGACCAGCAGTTGGGCGCCGGTCTGCACCACCTCGTCGACGACCGCCGCCACCGGGTCGACGGCGAACAGGACCCGTTCCACGGGCTCCTCCGGATCGCCGCAGACCAGCCCGACGGCGTCCCAGTCCTCGGCCAGCGCGGGGTCGTACCGCGCCTCGAGCGCGGCGACGACCTCCCCCAGGGTCACGGTCACCCGCCGCAGCCTAGGTCGGCGCGGTCGGGCGCCGCGGTGGGGCGACGGCAGTGCGGGCCGGTCGGTGCCGGGTGGCCGGCTGGTGCGGGTGACGGCGCTGGGGGTGGTGACGGTCAGCACGCCGTCGGGGGTCAGGGCGTAGGTCCAGCCGCGGGCGAAGGTCTTGAGCCGGTGGTGGCGCCGGCACAGGCAGCACAGGTTCTCGCACGCGGTGCGTCCGCCGCAGGCGTGGGGAATGACGTGGTCCAGGTGGGCCCAGCCAGCGGTGGTGGCGCAGCCGGGGTGCCGGCAGGTGCGGTCGCGGGTCTGCAGCGAGCGGCGCTGGGCGGCGGTGGGGGCGTAGCCGTCGGTCGCCGGGGGCCGGCCCAGCAGCGCACAGCCGCAGTCGCCGGCTTCGGGGCCGTCGGTGGGGTGGGTGGGGCAGCCGCGGCGGGCCAGCCGCTGCAGCTCGGCGCGGGTGGTGGTGGCCAGCAGTCCGCCGGCGGTGTCGGTGAGCGCCACGGTGAGCGTGCCGCCGGTGGGGGGCTGCAGTCCGCCGGGACAGACCGCGTCCAACTGGGCCAGCAGCTCCCGCAGGTGGGCGGCGGTGATCGGCTGCCCGTCGACCTCGCCGGTCGGCGCCGCCACCGCGCCCGGGCGCGCCCACGCCGGCGCACCGGCGTTGCCGTCGTCGTCGGTCTGCGGCCGCGCCCACGCCGCCGGCGCCGGGCCGCCGCCGGCGAGGAAGCGGGCGGGGGTGAGCGCGTCGAGCGGGGCGGTGACGGTCAGCTGCGCGGTCACCGGCTCCCGCCCCGCCGCCCAGGGGCGCAGCACCAGGTCGGCCAGCGCACCGGTCCGCAGCATGCCCAGCGGCCGGTCCTCACCGGCGGACTTCGCCGCCCGCGTCAGGCCGTCGACCGCGGCCCGGCAGGCGGTGGCCAGCTCGTGCGGCATCGTGGCCACCAGCTCGGACATGCCGTCCCCGACCGGGCGCATCACCACGTTCGCCCCCCGCTCGGCATCCTTCCGGCGCCGGTCGGCCGCGGCCGCGTCCCGCGCGGTCAGCGCCGCGGCCACCACCGCCTTGAGCCGGCGGATCGACAGCTCCCCGGCGCGGGGCAGCACCGCGGCCTCCACGGCCGCCAGGATCGCCGGGTCGGTGGCCCGCGCCTTCCACCCCAGCTCGGCGGCGATCGCCCGGGCCCGCGGCCAGTCCAGCCGCCCCTCAGCCAGCGCCGCCCGCGTGCCCGGCAACGTCTGCGTCAGCGCCGCGGCCTGGTCGATCAGCGCGCTGGCCCCGGCCCGCGCTGGGCGTCGGCGGCGGCACCGGGCCGGCCGGGCTTGCGATCGAAGCTGTCCGGGCGGTCGGCGGTCAGCCCGGCGACCAGATCCAGCTCGTAGGCGGCCAGCATCGCCTCCAGCTGCTGCAGCCGCTGCAACTCGGCCGCCTTCTCCTCCGCCGTCCGCGCGTGCACCGGCGACGCATCGGACAACTGCACCGGCACCGCATCCACCGGCACGCCGGCGGGCAGCTCCAGCGGGGCCACCGTCAGCCCCACCCCGAACCCGCCGCCACCGAACATGCCCTCAACCCAGGCCGGGGGTACGACACTTCCGGGCGCCTGAGCAGGGAAGACGAGAAGAACTCAGAAGAGCGAGCCGGCGGACCGGAGCTCGACCGGTCTCCAGAGCGCGGGCGGAGGACCGATCACCCAGCCGGGCCAACGGCGGAGCGGCCGCAGCGCGAGGAGTCGCCGAGGCGACACGTCGACCTGCCGACGTGTCGCCTCGGCGGCACCGCCCTCACGCGGGGAGCTCGAGCTCCCCCCTCACGCGGGGAGCCCGAGCTCCTCTAAGTCCGCCACGGCGCGCCGGGAGCCGCGCAGCACGTGCGCCATCACCCCCGGCGACATCAGGCTCGACGGCGGCGCCTCCATCTGCGCCACCCGCATGAACGCCGTCCCCACCACGGGGTCGGACGAGGCCGCACGGTGCACCTTCGCCAGGTAGGCGTTGACCACCCGGGTCCGCCGGTCGACCGGGCCACGGTAGCCGGGCAGCCGCATGTCCCCGCCGACGGCGATGTGCCACGGGTTGTCGATCGTCGTGGCCGCCACCTGCCAGAACTGCGCCGCGAGGCCCGGCCGGTCCAGGCCTCCGGCGAGCAGCTCCCGGAGGGCGAGCGCCTCCACGGCGGCCACGGTCATCCCCTGGCCGTACACGGGGTCGAAGCTGCAGATCGCGTCGCCGACGACCAGCAGGCCCAGCGGCACGCGCGTCAGCCGCTCGTACCGCCGGCGCACCGAGGCGGGGAACCGGAAGCGCCGAGGCTCGTCCAGCGGCACCGCGGCTCTGACGACCTCGTGCAGCAGCGGTGAGAGCAGCGTCCCGGCGTAGGCCTCGAAGCCCTCGGGGTCGACCGGCGGCCGGTCCCCGAAGAAGCCGGCGACGGTGCAGATCCACCGGTCGCCCTCCTGCGCGAGCAGCCCGCCGCCCCGCGGGCAGTCCGGCGAGGCGGACACGAGCGCCCCGACGGCGCCGTCCAGGTGTCCGGGCTCGCGCCGGTAGTGCCGGGTCGAGTACGCGAGGTCGACCTCCACCCGCTCCTCAGCGGGGGGCTCGAAGCCGAGCGCGGCCAGCCACTCCGGCATCCGCGACGTACGTCCGCTGGCGTCGACGACGAGGTCGGCCTCCCAGTGCCGGATCCGCTGCCCGGCGCCGTCCCGGTCGACCGCCGCGACCCCGAGCACCCGGCCGTCGGCGTCGTGGAGCAGCGTCCGGACGTCGACCCGCTGGTACAGCTGGATGCGGGGGTCGGCGAGGGTCCGGCGGCGCACCTCCCGCTCGAGGAGCGGCCGGCTGAGCAGGATCCCGATCAGCCCGGAGGGGCCGGACGCCATCGTGTAGCCGTCGTTGACCCACCGGGAGTCCGCCTGCGGGTCCCCCACCACGGCCCCCCGCGCCACCAGGTCGGCGGTCAGCCCGGGGTACAGGTCCTCGAGGGCCGCCCGGCCACGGGACAGCAGCGCGTGCGCGTGCGCCGACTGCGGCGCCCCACCCCGCGGGACGGCCTCCTCGGGCAGCGTGTCGTGGTCGAGGACCACCACCCGGTCGACGTGCTCGGACAGGACCCGCGCCGCCAGCAGTCCCGCCAGCCCGGCCCCGATGACGACGGCGGTGTCCAGCCGGCCCGGGTGAGGAAGGGACATGACCACCTCCGGACGGGCCGCCTCCCCTCGGGCGGCCGCTCGCGCCCCAGCGTCGTGACGGGAGCGGCCGGGCAGATGCGTAGGACTACCCGACCGACTACCCGTCCGCCGCCAGCCCGAGCTCGGCGAGCCGCCGGACGGCCGCCGTCCGCGACCGGACGCCGAGCTTGCGGTAGGCCGAGCCGAGGTGGCCACCCACGGTGCGCACGCTGAGGAACAGCGCCCGGGCCACCTCCGCGTCGGTGCGGCCCTGCGCGACCAGCCGGAGCACCTCCAGCTCGCGGGCGGACAGCGGCTCGGTCAGGACCTCCGGCGGCGCGCGCGTCGCGGCCAGCTCGGCGACCTGGTCGGCCAGCCGGGCACCGCCCGAGCCGGGGCGCGCCGCGGCGGCGTCGGCGGTCGCCCGCAGCTGGAGCGCCTCGGCGGCGCGGCCCTGCGCGGTGAGCGCGTCGGCGCAGACCCGGGCGACCTCGACGACGCGCAGCCCGTCGCCGAGCTCGGCGAAGCCGGCGGCCGACCGGGCGCACGCGCGGGCCGCCTCCCGCGGGTCGCCGTCCCGCAGGTGCCACTCGGCGTCGTGGAGCGCCCAGCGCGCCAGCCCCCAGCGGTCGCGCACCTCGGCGCCGGTCCGCTCGGCCTCGCGCAGCACCGTGGCGGCGTCCCGGAGGCGGCCGGCCCGAATCAGGGCCAGCGCCGACATCCCCGTCGTGCGCCCGACGGCCCACTGGTCGCCGGCGACCACGAACGCCCCGCGCGCCTCCACGAGCAGCCGGGTGGCGGTGTCGACGTCCCCCTCGGTCAGCGCGAACAACCCGTGCCAGTACGTCGCCGCACCGAGCGCCCAGACGTCACCGGCGGCCCGTGCCCGCGCCTCGCTGGCCTCGACCAGCGCCCGGCCGTCTGCCAGCGCCTGGGGCCCGGCGAGCACGGCGGCGTCGAGCCGCAGCGCGGCCAGCCGGTGCAGCACGAAGGAGGCGCCGGTGTCGTTGCCGAGCTTGTCGTAGAGCCGCAGCGCCTCGGTGAGCGCGGCCCGCGCCTCCTCCGGCGCGTCCTGGTGGCGGGCCAGCCACCCGAGGCCGTGCAGCAGCTCGGCGCGCTCGACCGGCCGGCCGGCGCCGGTGTCGAGCGCCGCCCGGAGCCAGGTGAGCCCCTCGGCGAAGCGGCCCAGGCGCCACCAGACCCACCACTGCGGCACCACCAGGTCCACCAGCAGCTCGGCCTGTCCGGGGGTGTCCCGCGCCCAGGTCAGGGCGGCGCGCAGGTCGGGGCTGCGGGAGTCGAAGTGGTCGAGGGTCCGCTGCTGCACCCCGGCGCCGTTGGGCCCGGGCAGCGCCGCGGCCAGCCGCCGGACCAGGATCAGGTGGTGCCGGGCGTGCCGCCAGGCCACCTCCTCGGCCTCGCCGGACTCGGCCAGCCGCGCGGCGGCGAACTGGCGCACCGGCTCGAGCAGCCGGTGGCTGCGCCGTCCCGCGTCGGGCTGCACCCGGACCAGGTGCCGGCGCACCAGCCGCTCCAGCACGGCGGGGACGCCGTCGTCCGGGCCGGCCCCGAGGTCGCCGGCGACGGCGGTGGCGGCCTCCCGGTCGAACGGGCCGGCGAAGACCGCCAGCCGCCGGAACAGCGTGCGCTCGGCCGGCCCCAGCAGGTCGTGGCTCCAGGCCAGGGTCGCGTGCAGGGTCCGCTGCCGCGGCGGGACCCCGAGCCGGACGTCGACGAGCAGGCGGAACGCGTCGTCGAGCTGCTCGTCGAGCTCGGCCGGCGCCATGACCGCGGTGCGGGCCGCGGCCAGCTCCACGGCCAGCGGCATCCCGTCGAGGCGGCGGACCAGCCGGCCGACGACCGGGAGGTCGTCGGCGGACAACGCCGCGCCGGCCGCGGCCGCCCGCTCCTGGAACAGCTGCACCGCCGGGGCGACGCGGACCGCGTCGCTGTCCGTGGACGCCGGCAGGCCCAGCGGCGGGACCTCCCACACGTGCTCCCCCGCGACCTCCAGGGCCTGGCGGCTGGTCGCCAGCACCCGCACACCCGGGCAGGCCGGCAGCAGCGCCAGCACCAGGTCGGCGACCGCAGCGGCCAGGTGCTCGCAGTTGTCGGCCACCACCAGGACCTCCCGGTCGCCGAGCGCACCGGCCAGCGCGGCGGTGTCGGCCCGGCTGTGCGCCAGGCCCAGGGCCGTGGCCAGGGACGGCGCGACCAGGGCCGGTTCCCGCAGCGGGTCCAGCGGCCACCAGGCCACCGCCGTCCCCCGCTGCCGCTCCCGCTGCGCGGCGGCGATCGCCAGACGGGTCTTGCCGCACCCGCCGGCCCCGACCAGGGTGACCAGCCGGGCGCGGCGCAGCAGCCCGGCCACGGTCTCCAGGTCGGCGGCGCGACCGACCAGGGAGGCCAGGGGAACGGGCAGCGCGGTGGTGCCGCCGTGCTGCGCGGCCCTCCCCCGCGCCGCCGCGACCAGCGGCGCCTCCCCAGGCACACCCCCAGCCTGCCCCCGTCGGCGGGCGCGGCCAAGCCGTAACGGAACGGCGGAGTCGAGCGCACCCTGGCGGAGCGGGGCCGAGTGCCGGTGCGCGCGGGTGACCTGGCGGGATGGAAAGCTCGGGAGCCGTGGCGGAGAGGGGGCTGCGCGCGCCGGCCTGGCTCGAGGAGCTGGTCCGGACCACGCCTCCCCCGGTCCCCTGGCGCGACGTCGTCCGCTTCGCCGTCACCATCCCCGCTCCGCTGGCGGTGGCCGTCGCCGTCGAGGGTGGGATCGAGCCGGGACCGGTCCTCGGCGCCGGCGTCTTCGCCACCACCGGCGCGCTGGCGGGCAGCCTCGCCCCGCAGGCGGGGCCGCTGCGCGACCGGCTCCGCCGCACCGCCGCGGCCACCGTCTTCGGCGGCGTGGGGCTGGTCGTGGGGCAGTACGCCTCCGGCGGCGGCTGGCTGCCGGTCCTGGTCATCGCCGTCATGTCCGCGCTGGCCGCGCTGATCAGCGCGGTGAACTCGGCGCTCTCCCTCGGCGCGCTCCAGCTGCTGGTCTACACGGCCCTGGGCTCGGGTCTGACCACGCCGCTGCCGGCGGCCGCGGAGGTCGGCTTCTTCGTCGCCGGCGCGGCCTGGGCGACGCTGACCACGCTGGTGCAGTACGCCACCGAGACCGCCGACCCCGACCGGACGGCGGTCGCCACCGTCTTCACCCGCATCGGCGAGCTGCTCTCCGCCGTCGGGACGCCGGGCACCGAGGAGGCCCGCCGCGACCTCACCACCGCGCTCAACGCCGCCT
Source organism: Geodermatophilus sp. SYSU D00708 (assembly GCF_054050115.1). NCBI lineage: Bacteria > Bacillati > Actinomycetota > Actinomycetes > Geodermatophilales > Geodermatophilaceae > Geodermatophilus > Geodermatophilus sp. SYSU D00708. The sequence goes on from NZ_JBJGYS010000027.1 coordinate 38,914, forward strand.
ACGACCGGGTGATCCGCAGCCGCAGCCGCACCGCCGGGCGGAGCAAGGAGCTCTCCGAGCTGGCGGGGGTGCTGAACGCGGCGGCACCGCTGGTGGAGGGCACGGTCGCTGCCGCCCGCGCCGGGGTGCCGGCGGACCCGCACGACATCACCGCGGTCCACGCCCTCGCCGCCGCCGTCGACTCCGGACGCGAGCTCCCCGAGCAGCGCCCGGAGCCCCTCGAGTCCGGCGAGCCCACCCGGCGCGCTGTGCGCCACGGGGTCCGGCTGGCGTGGAACGTCGTGGGCGACCCCGAGGAGCGGGCCGGTGCCGCGGTGCCCCCGCTCCGGCCGGACCTGCGGACGCGGCTGCGCGACCTCGTCGACCGCACCGTGGGCAGCCCCGACAGCCGGGCGTTCGCCGTCCGCCTGGCGCTGTGCATGACGATCGCCGAGGTCGCCCGCCAGTACCTGCCCATCCAGCGTCCCTACTGGGTGCTGCTGACCGTCGCGATCGTGCTCAAGCCCGACTTCGGCTCGGTCTTCACCCGGGCCGTGCAGCGCGGCGCGGGCACGCTGCTCGGCGTCCTCATCGGCTCGCTGCTGCTGGCGGTGCTGCCCCGCAACGCCTGGGTGCTGGTCGCGATGGCCGCCGCGGCGGCGCTGCTGCCGTGGGCGCGCAACGCCAACTTCGGCCTGTTCTCCGTCTTCCAGACGCCGGTGATCATCCTGCTGCTCGACCTCGCCCTGCCCGGCGGCCCGGGCCTGGTCGGCGCCCGCCTGCTCGACACCCTGATCGGCTGCGCCATCGTGCTGGTCTTCGGCTACCTGCTGTGGCCGCAGACCTGGCGGGCGCCGCTGGACGAGGCGCTGCGCGCCGCCGCCCTCGCCCTCGACGCCTTCGTGGAGGCGGCGTTCACCGGCAGCCCCGCCGAGCGCCGCCGGGCCCGGCGGCGGAGCTACCGCGCGCTCACCGAGCTGCACACGCAGCTGCAGCGCCGGCTGGCCGAGCCGCCGCCGGTCAGCACCCGCGCGGCGGCGTTCTGGCCGGTCATCGTGCAGCTGGAGCGGACGTCGGACGCGGTCACCGAGGCCGTCATCGCCACCCGGCACGGCGAGCCCGCGCCCGACCTCGCGCAGGTCGCCGTCCTGCGCCGGGCGATCCGCGAGCTGGAGGCCGACATCCGCGCGCACCGGCCCCCGGACGACGCCGAGATCCACGCCGACGGGGTGCTCGCCCCGGTCGCCCGCGAGGTGGACGCCGCCCGCCGGCTGGTCCGCGACGCCGCCCCCGGCCGCCCGCGGGCCGACGAGGACTGACCAGCGGACGATGACCCGGTGACCGCCACCCCTCAGCCACCCGGACCGCCTCCGCCCGGGTCGCGCACCGTCCGCACCGACGACGGCGTCGACCTGCACGTCGAGGTGGACGGGGAGGCGGCGAGCCGGCTGACCGTCGTCCTCAGCCACGGGTTCACCGCCCGGCTGGCCGAGTGGGCCCTGCAGCGAGCGACCCTGCGCTCCCGGGCCCGCCTGGTGCTGTGGGACCAGCGCGGCCACGGCCGGTCGGGGTGGACGCCGCTGACCCGGGCGACGATCGACCGCACCGGCCGCGACCTCGGCCAGGTGCTCGACGCCGTCGTCCCCTCCGGTCCGGTGGTGCTGGCCGGGCACTCGATGGGCGGGATGAGCATCCTGGCCCTGGCGCGGCAGCGCCCGGAGCTGTTCGGCGACCGGGTGGTGGGCGTCTTCCTGCTCGCCACCTCCGCCGGCGGGCTGGTGCGCACCGGCCTGGTGGGCCTCAGCGTCCGCCTCCTGCGCCGGCTCGGCCTGCTGCCCGCCTACCTGCGCCTGCTGCAGACGCTCGCGCCGCTGCTGGAGCGGTTCCGCCGGCGCGGGACGGCGGTCGGCCGCTGGTACACCCGCCGCTACCTGTTCGGCCGGGACGACGCCGACCCGACGCAGGTGCGGATGGTCCAGGAGCTGCTGGAGGAGACGCCGCTGCCGGTCACGATGGCCTTCTACGCGACCTTCCTCGAGCACGACGAGTCCGCGGCCCTGCCCGTGCTGGGCGGGGTCCCGGTCACCGTCGTCGCGGCGACCCACGACCGGCTCACCCCCGCCGGCCACGGGCACCGGCTGGCCGCCGGCATCGGCGCCTCGGCCGAGCTGGTCGTCGTCCCCGGCGCGGGCCACAGCGTGAACCTCACCCGCCGCGAGGTCGTCGACGAGGCGTTCCTGCAGCTGCTCGAGCGGGTGGAGTCCGGCCTGGAGCACCGCCGAGCAGGGTGAGGTCCGGTGGACGCGCCCGCGACCGCGTGGTCGGCTGTCGCCGTCCGTCTCGCACCGAGGAGCTGACCGTGGACCGCTTGAGCCCGACCGACGCCGGTTTCTACTTCGCGGAGAGCGAGAACACCCCGCTGCACGTGGGAGCGGTCGCGGTGTTCGAGGGGCCGGCGCCGTCCTACGGGGACGTCGTCCGGCTGCTGCTGGCCAAGCTGCCCCTCGTGCCGCGCTACCGGCAGCGGGTCCGGCGGGTGCCGATGGACCTGGGCCGCCCGCTGTGGGTCGACGACCCGCACTTCCAGATCCTCTACCACGTGCGGCACACCGCCGTGCCGCAGCCGGGCGGCGACGAGCAGCTGCGCAACCTGGCCGGCCGGGTCCTCGGGCAGCGGCTCGACCTGGCCAAGCCGCTGTGGGAGCTCTACCTCGTCGAGGGGCTGGCCGACGGCCGCTGGGCCCTGATCTCCAAGGTGCACCACTGCATGGTCGACGGCATCGCCGGCACCGACCTGATGCAGCTGGTCTTCGACCTGTCCCCGGACGCCGCCCACCCGGAGCCGGCGGACTGGACGCCGCAGCGCTCCCCGTCGACCGTCGAGGTGGTGGCCGGCGCGGTCCAGGACGCCGTCACCCACCCGCTGCGCGAGCTCTCCCGGCTGCCCCGGCTCGGCGGGGTCCGCACGGCGACCAAGGGGGCGCTGAGGTCCGGTCGCTCGCTGGCCGCCAACGTGCCGACCGTCGCCCGGCAGGTCACCACCCGCACCGCGCGCTCGCTCAACGGCCCCATCGGCCCGCACCGCCGCTGGGCCTGGACCCAGGCGCAGCTCGAGGAGCTCAAGGGCGCGCGACGGGCGCTGGGCGGCACGGTCAACGACCTCGTCCTGACCGCGATCACCCGAGGCTTCCGCGACCTGCTGGAGCGGCGCGGGGCCCTCGCCGAGGGGCTGGTCGTGCGCTCGATGGTGCCGGTGTCGGTCCGCCAGGCCGGGGAGCGGGGCACGCTGGGCAACCGGGTGGCCCCGGTGTTCGTCGACCTGCCCGTGGCCGAGCCCGCCCCGATGGCGCGGCTGGCGTCGGTCCGGCGGCAGATGGACGAGCACAAGCGGCTGATGTCGGCCGTCGACGCCCGCTCGATCATCGCGATGGGCGACTTCGTGGCCCCCACGCTGCTGGCCCTGGGCGTGCGCGCCGGCGTGGCCGCGTCCTCGACGTGGTACCAGGCGGTGACCACCAACGTGCCGGGTCCGCGGGTCCCGCTCTACGTGCTGGGCCGGAGGATGTGCTCCACGCACGCCTACGTGCCGATCGCCGGCGGCACCCGCGTCTCGATCGGCATCTTCAGCTACCTGGACACGATGACCTTCGGCATCAACGCCGACTTCGACGCCTTCCCCGACGTCGACGTCCTGGCCGGGGGCATCCGGCGCGGCGTGGACGAGCTCGTCGCCGCCGGGAGGAGCGCCGCGGCCGGCTGAGCGGTTGGAGGACCCCGAGAAGGACCCCGTCCTCCCCGCCGCTCGCAAGCTCGCGGCGGTGCCCTGGACGGGGCCGAAGCCGCTCGCGAGCTCGCGGCGAGCCTCGGGACGGGCCGATGAGCTGGGAGAGTGAGGCAGTGCCCGCTTCCGATCCCGATCTGACCGTCGCCGTCACCGGCCCGACCGGCACCTTCGGCGCGGGGCTGGTGCCGCTGCTGGAGGCCGACGACCGGATCGGCCGGGTCGTCGGCATCGCCCGCCGTCCCTTCGACCCGGCCGAGCGCGGGTGGACGAAGCTGACCTACCGGCGCGGCGACGTCCGGGACCTCGGCGCGCTGCGCGAGGCCCTCGACGGCGCCGCCGTCGTCGTCCACCTGGCCTTCCTCGTCACGGGCAACGCCTCCCGGCGGACCACTCGGGCGATCAACGTCGACGGCACCCTCAACGCCTTCCGCGCCGCGGCCGCCGTGGGCGCGCGCCGGTTCGTGTACGCCTCGTCGGTCGCCGCCTACGGATGGCACCGGGACAACCCCGAGCGGATCCCCGAGGACTGGCCGGTGCGCCCGGCGGCCCGGCTGTTCTACGCCCAGGAGAAGGCCGAGCTCGAGCACCTGCTCACCGCCGAGGCCGCCGCGACGCCGGACCTCGGGCTGTACGTGCTGCGCCCGTCGGTGGTGCTGGGGCCCAACGCCGTGGGCGCCAAGGACGTGCTCCCCGGCCCGCTGGCGCCGCTGGGCCGCCGGCTGTTCGCCCGGCCGCGGCGGCTGCCGGTCCCGGTGCCGGTGCTCGCGCCGGAGTTCCCCCTGCAGTTCGTCCACGAGGACGACGTCGGCAGCGCCCTGCTGCAGTGCGTCGTCGCGGCCGGCCCGCCCGGTGCCTACAACGTCGCCGGGGACGGCGTCCTGACCACCGTCGACGTCGTCCGGGAGTTCGGCGGGCTGCCCATCCCGGTGCCCGCTGGTCCCGCGGAGCTGGCCGCCCGGGCGGTGACCCGGCTGCCGTTCCTACCGCCGGCCGCCGAGTGGGTGGAGGCGGCGAGCCGCCCGGCGATCATGGACACCTCCCGCGCCAAGGAGCTGCTGGACTGGCGGCCCCGCTACACCGGGCTGGAGGCCCTGCGGGCCACGCTGGCCTGAGTCACCGGCTGCCGACGACGGCCGGCAGCCAGTCGAGGACGTGCTCGGCCAGCTGCTCGGGGCACTGCAGCTGCGGCACGTGCCCGACGTCGGCCATCTCCACGTACTGCCACCGCGGGTGCCGGCGGGCGACGTCGCGCGCCGCGCTGACCGGCACCAGCCGGTCGCGGTCCCCGTGCACGAGCAGCACCGGCACCTCGATGCCCGCCATCGCCCGGCGCAGCAGGCGCGGGTCGGCCAGCAGCAGGAGCAGCGACCGGGCCGCGGTGAGGAAGGCCCGGTCCATGCCGGCGACGTCCTGCCGCTGGTCGACCAGCTCCACCGAGCGCTCGATCAGCTGGGGCGGCACGGCGGCCGGGTCGACTCCGCAGAGCTCCAGCATGTCCAGGACCGACCCCCGTGCCCCGCGCTCGCGGCGCTGGGCGGCCAGGTACCGCTCCCCCACGCCGGGCAGCGCGTAGGCGAGGAAGGTGCGCACGGTCCGCGGGTCGGGGCGGCCGCGCGGCCCGGGGACGGCGGGGTCGACCAGCACCAGCCCGGAGACCTTCGCCGGGGACCGCGCCGCCTCGAGGATCGAGATCATCCCGCCCATCGAGTTGCCGACGAGCACCACCGGGCCACCCACGACCTCGCGGACGAACCGGTCGAGGACGGCCACGTTGGCCCGCACCGAGGCCACCCGGTGCCCGGGCTCGCTGCGCCCGAAGCCGGGCAGGTCCAGTGCGTGCACCCGGGCGTGCGGCGTGAGCAGCGGGGCGAACAGGTCCCAGTTCAGGTGCGACCCGCCCAGGCCGTGCACCAGGACGACGGTCGGGCCGGCGTCGTTCCCGCCGTAGTCGACGCAGTGCACCGGACCGTCGAGGTCCACGGTGCGGCTGCGCCCGCGCAGTCCGTCGTCCTCGGTTCCCACGACACCCCTCCCGCCGGCTCGGACCGGGTCCCACGCTCTCCCGAGCATGCCCGGGCCGCCACGCGACCCGCGGGCACGACCCGTGGGGCCTGTGCGTTTCCTGCGACGAGGGCCACAGCCACCGGCCGCTCGTCCCGCGCGTCGCAACAGTCAGGTGTGACCGCCCTCGCAGAGTGGTACCGAGCAGGAGGGCCCAGGAGGGCCGCGACGGCGAGGAGGACGACGTGTCACGACCGCAGGGGGAACGGTTCCGGGGCGACGGCCCGGCCCTGCCGCTCTATCTCACCGAGCCGGCCCGCGGTGCGGCCGACTTCGGGCTGTTCCTCGCCGCCCGCCCGCTGATGCAGCGGCTGCCGAAGGGGGACGGGCACCCGGTGCTGGTCCTGCCGGGCCTCCTCGCCGACGACACCTCGACCCGCGCCCTGCGCTCGGTCCTGCGCCACCTCGGCTACCGCGTGCACGGCTGGCGGCTGGGGCGCAACATCGGCCCCACCGCGGCCTGCGTCGAGGGGATGCGTGACCGGCTCGACGACCTCAGCGACCGCCACGGCCGCCCGGTGAGCCTCGTGGGCTGGAGCCTGGGCGGCATCTTCGCCCGCGACCTGGCCCGCCGGACGCCGGACTCGGTCCGGCAGGTGATCACCCTGGGCACACCGTTCCGGCTGGCCCGGCACAGCCAGAGCCGGGCGTCGCGGGCCTTCGACCGGTACTCGCACCTGCACGTCGAGCACCGGACCCTGCCGCTGGAGTCCGACGACAGCCCGCTGACGGTGCCGGCCACGTCGATCTACTCGCACTTCGACGGGATCGTGCACTGGCAGACCTGCCTGGACACCCCCGGCGAACGCTGCGAGAACATCGCCGTCCTGGCCAGCCACCTCGGTCTGGGCCACCACCCGGCGGCCATCTGGGCCATCGCCGACCGGCTGGCGCAGCCGGAGGGCAGCTGGCGGCCGTTCCGGGCACCGCTGTTCCTGCGCCCGGCCTTCCCGCGCCCCGACGTCCCCTCGTCTCCGCGGCGCGCCGCGGCCGCCTGACCCCCCCGGCCGGTCAGGGGTCGAAGTCCACCAGCACCCGCTCGAACGGCTCGGGGGCGATCCGGACGCCGCCGGAGAACGGGTGGTCCATCTCGACCGCCACGAACAGCAGGACGCCGACGAGGGCCGACAGACTCGCGAGCATCAGGGCGTGCAGCGCCGCCCGCCGGAGGCCGAAGAGCAGGGCGAAGCCGATGGTCACGACCGCGCCGACGATCAGCGCGATCCACAGGACCGCGGGGATGGTCCGCTCCACGTAGTCGAGCCGCTGGCTGCGCAGGCTGACCAGCTCGGCCAGCCGCTCGGCCTCGGCCCCGACGAACTCCTGCTGGGCCGGCGTGGCCGCGGGCGCCGCGGCGATCGCGCTCGTCATCCCGTCCAGGACGTCACCCAGCCGCGGGTCCCCCGGTTCCCCCTCGCGCATCCGCGGCCACTCCAGCTCGATGACCCCGTCCGCGTACTGCCGGACCAGGGCGCCGAGTTCCGCCTGCGTCTCCGGAGGGAAGGCGAGGCTCTGCCGGTAGATGCCGCGCAGGGCGCTGGCCTCCTGCCCCACGATCCGCTCCGCGGAGGTGAAGTTCTCCCAGGCGACGATCACCACGAAGGCGAGCAGCACGGCGTAGATGACGCCGACGACGGCGATGATGAACCCGACCACCTCGTTGTGGTCGCCCTCCGCCAGAGCCGGCCACCGGCGGCGGATCCCCCACTGCATGAGCAGCACGACGGCGGGCAGGACGACCACCAGCAGGACGAAGACCACCCAGGTGGGCATGTTGAGCAACTCGTCGGCCACGGGGACCTCCCCGGCGTGAGCGACCGCGGGCGCGTCCAGCGACACTAGGGAGTACCCGAAGGAGCGGCCCAGGGGCCATCGGCCCTGGGCGGGGACGGGGTGGGCGCGGCAGGGATCGAACCTGCGACCGCTCGCTTGTAAGGCGAGAGCTCTCCCGCTGAGCTACGCGCCCCGCTCACCCAGGGTATGTGCCCCCGGGCGCCGGGACGGGGCGGAGCGGCCGGCGCGTCCGGCCACCCCGCCCCGTCGGATCACGCGGCGAGCTCCGCCACCGCGTCCTTCCACCCCTGCTGCGCGCGGGCGTCGCCGGGCTGGTTGACCTCGGCGAAGGCGATCTTGCCCTCGGCGTCGACGAGGAACGTGCCGCGCACCGCCATGCCGGCCTTCTCGTTGAAGACGCCGTAGGCCTGCGCCACCGCACCGTGCGGCCAGAAGTCCGACAGCAGCGGGAAATCGAAGCCCTCCTGCGCCTTGAACGCCTTGAGGCTGAAGACCGGGTCGGTGCTGATCGCCAACACCCGCACGCCGGCGTCGGTGTAGGTGGCCAGCTCGTCGCGCAGCTGGCACAGCTCGCCGGTGCAGATGCCGGAGAAGGCGAAGGGGTAGAAGACCAGCAGGACGGGGGTGCCCCGCAGCTCGGCGAGGGAGACGACCTGCTTGTCCTGGTCGGGGAGGCTGAACTCGGGCGCGACGTCGCCGACGGTGAGGCTCATGGAGCCGATCGTGCCGCACCCGCGGCGCGCTCCGGGACCAGGGTCCTTCAGCGGCGGGAGCGGGCGGTCTTCGGGGTGACCAGGCGGATCCCCGACCAGTCCTTGGCCGCGGAGACGCTGCTGGTCTGGGTCAGCCCTGCGGTGGGCGCGACCTCGGTGACGTCGCTGGGCTCCACGTGCCCGGGCCGCCCCGACTTGGGGACCAGCAGCCACACCACGCCGTCGTCGGCGAGGGAGGCGAGCGCGTCGGTGAGGGCGTCGAACAGGTCGCCGTCGTCCTCGCGCCACCACAGCAGGACGACGTCGGCCACCTCGTCGGTGTCCTCGTCGACCATCTCGCCGCCGGACACCTCGACGATGGAGTCCCGCAGGTCCTCGTCGGCGTCCTCGTCCCAGCCGAGCTCCTGCACGACCATGCCCGGCTTGATGCCCAGCCGGGCCGCCATGCTGGCGCTGCCCGAGTCGACGCTCATCCCTGCTGTTCCTCCATCGGTTTCGAGACTGGTGGCCGGTGCGCACGATCGTGCCCTGTCCGGCGGTGGGTTCCTGGGGAAGTCCTGGTGCGCGCGGGGAGACGGCGGGCGGCGGACACGACCGGCGGGAACGGTCCCCGCAGCCTGGTCATGTCACCCCTTCCGTCCGTTCCGGTCTCCCTGCCCCTGGTGCTGGGGCGCTCGACCGCCCGGTGTACCCGGCCGGCGATGGCGGAAGCGTAGGGCATGCCTGGTCAGGTGCAAGCGCTCGAAGGACGGCGCCGTTCCGACCCGCCGTCCCGACATGTGAGCCTCCGCGTGACGTGGAGGGAAGCGAAGAGAGACGATGTGCGCATGAGCGCACCGCAGCAGCCGGACGGCGACCCCGCCCGCGATGCCAGCCAGGCCCGAGCGGTCATCACCAACGGGCTGCCCAGCCAGCTGGTCGACATCGATCCGGACGAGACCCAGGAGTGGCTGGAGTCGCTGGACGCGGCCATCGAGAACGGCGGCCGAGGGCGAGCCCGCTACCTGATGCTCCGCATGCTCGAGCGCAGCCGCGAGCAGCAGGTCGGCGTCCCGTCCCTCCGCAGCACCGACTACATCAACACGATCCCGCCCGAGCGCGAGCCGTGGTTCCCCGGCGACGAGCACGTGGAGCGGCGCATCCGCGCGTACATCCGCTGGAACGCCGCGATCATGGTGCACCGCGCCCAGCGGCCGGGGATCGCCGTCGGCGGCCACATCTCCTCCTACGCGTCGTCGGCCTCCCTGTACGAGGTCGGCTTCAACCACTTCTTCCGCGGCAAGGACCACCCCGGCGGCGGCGACCAGATCTGGTTCCAGGGGCACGCCTCCCCCGGCATCTACGCCCGCGCCTTCCTCGAGGGCCGGCTCTCCGAACAGCAGATGGACGGCTTCCGCCAGGAGGTCAGCCACCCCGGCGGCGGACTGTCGAGCTACCCGCACCCGCGGCTGATGTCGGACTTCTGGGAGTTCCCCACCGTCTCGATGGGCCTGGGCCCGATCAACGCGATCTACCAGGCGCGGTTCAACCGCTACCTGCACTCGCGGGGCGTCAAGGACACCTCCGACCAGCACGTGTGGGCCTTCCTCGGCGACGGCGAGATGGACGAGCCGGAGTCGCTGGGCGCCATCGGCCTGGCCGCCCGCGAGGAGCTGGACAACCTCACCTTCGTCATCAACTGCAACCTGCAGCGGCTCGACGGCCCGGTGCGCGGCAACGGCAAGGTCATCCAGGAACTCGAGTCGTTCTTCCGGGGCGCCGGCTGGAACGTCATCAAGGTGATCTGGGGCCGTGAGTGGGACCCGCTGCTGGCCGCCGACCGCGACGGCGCGCTGGTCAACCTCATGAACGTCACCCCGGACGGGGACTACCAGACGTACAAGGCCGAGGACGGCGCCTTCGTGCGCGAGCACTTCTTTGGCCGTGACCCGCGCACCCGCAAGCTCGTCGAGAGCATGAGCGACAAGGAGATCTGGGCGCTCTCCCGCGGTGGGCACGACTACCGCAAGCTCTACGCCGCCTACAAGGCCGCGGTGGAGCACAAGGGGCAGCCGACCGTCATCCTCGCCAAGACCATCAAGGGCTGGACGCTGGGCAGCCACTTCGAGGGCCGCAACTCCACCCACCAGATGAAGAAGCTGACCGCGGAGGACCTCGCCGCCTTCCGCGACCGGCTCTACCTGCCGATCCCCGACGAGGCGCTCGACAAGACCCTGCCGCCGTACTACAAGCCCGCGCCGGACTCCGACGAGATGCAGTACATGCTCGAGCGGCGCCGGACCCTGGGCGGGGCGGTCCCGCGGCGGCGGTCGGAGTTCAAGACGCTCAAGGCGCCGGAGGAGAAGGCGTTCGAGGTCCTGCGCCGCGGCTCGGGCAAGCAGGAGGTGGCGACGACGATGGCGTTCGTCCGCCTGCTCAAGGAGCTGCTCAAGGACAAGGAGCTCGGCCCGCGGTTCGTGCCGGTCATCCCCGACGAGGCGCGCACCTTCGGCATGGACTCGCTGTTCCCGACGCAGAAGATCTACTCGCCGCACGGGCAGCGCTACACCGCGGTCGACCGCGAGCTGATGCTGGCGTACAAGGAGTCCGAGCAGGGCCAGATCCTGCACGAGGGCATCAACGAGGCCGGCTCGGCGGCGTCGTTCACCGCCGTCGGGACGTCCTACGCCACCCACGGCGAGCCGATGGTCCCGATCTACATCTTCTACTCGATGTTCGGGTTCCAGCGCACCGGCGACGCCTTCTGGGCCGCCGCCGACCAGATGACCCGCGGGTTCCTGCTCGGCGCCACCGCCGGCCGGACGACGCTCAACGGCGAGGGCCTCCAGCACGAGGACGGCCACTCGATCCTGCTGGCGCACACCAACCCCGCCGTCGTCACCTACGACCCGGCGTTCGGCTACGAGGTCGGGCACATCACCAAGGACGCGCTGGCCCGCATGTACGGCGAGGACCCGGGCGCCCCGCTGGGTGGCTCGCGCAGCCCCGACGTCATCTACTACCTGACCGTCTACAACGAGCCCTACAGCCAGCCGGCCGAGCCGGAGGGCCTGGACGTGGCGGGCCTGCTCGCGGGCATGTACCGCTACGCCCCCGGGCAGGGCGACGGCCCCAAGGCGCAGGTGCTCGCCTCCGGCGTCGCGGTGCCGTGGGCGCTGCGGGCGCAGGAGCTGCTGGCCAACGACTGGGGCGTCTCGGCCGACGTGTGGTCGGTGACCTCGTGGACCGAGCTGCGCCGGCAGGCCGACGAGGCCGACGAGCACAACCTCCTGCACCCGGAGGAGGAGCCGCAGGTCCCCTACGTCACGCAGCAGCTGCAGGACGCCCCGGGGCCGGTCGTGGCGGTGTCGGACTGGATGCGGGCGGTGCCCGACCTGATCGCGCCGTACGTGCCCGGCGGGATGGCGACGCTGGGCACCGACGGGTTCGGCCTGTCCGACACCCGCCCGGCGCTGCGGCGGCACTTCCACGTGGACGCCGAGTCGATCGTCGTCCGCACCCTCGGCGAGCTGGCCAAGCGCGGCGAGGTGGACCGCGACGTCGTCCGGCAGGCGGTGGAGAAGTACCAGGTCCGGGACGTGCAGGCCGCGCCGGAGGAGGAGCGGTCCGACCCCAGCCCGGCGACCTGAGCGAGGACCCCTCGCTCCCCGCCGGCGGCGGTCCACGGGACGTGGCCGTCGTCGGCGGCGGGGTGGTCGGGCTGACCTGCGCCCTGGAGCTGGCCCGGGCCGGCTCCCGGGTGCGGGTGCACACCGCGGACCCGCCGGAGGCGACCACCTCGGCGCTGGCCGCGGCCCTGTGGTTCCCCTATAGGGCCGCCCCAGCGGACGCCGTGCTGCGCTGGGGCGCGGCGACGCTGGCGGTCCTCACCCGGCTCGCCGACGACCCCGCGACCGGCGTCGCGCTGCGGCCCGGGACGGTGGTGCACCGCACCCCGGAGCCGGACCTGTGGTGGGCACCGGCCGTGCCGGGGCACCGGCCGGCCCGTCCCGGGGAGCTCCCGCCGGGAGCGACGGCCGGCACCCGCTGCACCCTGCCGGTGGCCGACATGGGCCGCTACCTGCCGTGGCTGGTCGGCGCCTGCCGGGCGGCGGGGGTGGACGTCGTCCCGGGCCGGGTGCAGCGGCTGGCCGACGTCCCCGGGGACGCCGTCGTCCTGGCCGCCGGCCTGGCCTCCGGGGAGCTGGCCGGCGACGACACGCTGACGCCGGTGCAGGGGCAGGTGGTCCGGCTGGCCGACCCGGGGCTGCCCGGCTGGGTGCTGGACGAGGACGACCCCGCCGGCCTCACCTACGTGATCCCGCGCGGGTCGGACGTCGTGTGCGGCGGCACCGCGGTGGAGGGGGCCACCGGCACCGACCCGGACCCCGACGTCGAGGCGGCGCTGCTGGCGCGGGCGCGGGCGCTGGTCCCCGCGCTGGCCGACGCGCCGGTGCTCTCCCGCGCCGTCGGGCTGCGGCCGGGCCGGCCCACCGTGCGGCTCGAGCGGATCGAGGTGGACGGCCGCCCGGTGGTCGCCTGCTACGGGCACGGCGGCTCGGGGGTCACCCTCTCCTGGGGCTGTGCCGCCGACGTGGCCGCCCTGGTCCGAGCGGAGTAGCACGGGCGCGTTCTCCGCGCCGTGGCACTCCGATCAGCCGGGGAGGGCCTCCAGCGCCATCGCGGCGTAGAGGGCGGCACCGTCGGGCAGCACGTCCTCGTCGAACACGACGAGGTTGGAGTGGTTGCCCGCGACCGTGGCCGGGTCCTCCCCGGGCGGGCAGGCGCCGAGGAAGGCCATCGCGCCGGGCACCCGTTCCAGCACGTAGGCGAAGTCCTCCGCGCCCATGAGCGGCTCCCGGGCGAGCACACTGCGGTCGGCGCCGAGCAGCGCCGCTGCCGTCGCCCGCACCCGCTCGGCCACCGCGGCGTCGTTCACGGTCACCGGGTAGCCGCGGCGGTGCTCGAAGTCCACGGTCATCTCGTGCGCGGCGGCCACGTGCTCGGCCACCCGGCGCACCGACGCCACCATGTCCGCCCGCCGCTCCCCCGAGAGGGTGCGGATCGTCCCCTCCAGGAACGCCGTGTCGGGGATGACGTTGTCGGTCGACCCGGCGGACAGGTGGGCCACGGTCAGCACCGCCGGGTCGAAGACCGGTGCCCGCCGGGTCACCGCCGCCTGCAGCGCCAGCACGATCTCCGCCGCGACCGGCACCGGGTCGGCCGCCGCGTGCGGCATCGACGCGTGGCCGCCGCGGCCGCGGACGGTCACCAGCCAGTGGTCGGCGGCGGCCATCATCGGCCCCGGGCGCACGCTGACCACGCCGCTGGGCTGCGTGGCGAACACGTGCAGCGCGAACGCGCCGGACACCGGAGCCTCGGGGACGGCGTCCAGCAGCCCCTCCTCGAGCATGTACCGCGCCCCGTGGAAGCCCTCCTCCCCCGGCTGCAGCATGAGCACGACCTGGCCGGCCAGCTCGTCGCGGCGCTCGGCCAGCAGCCGGGCGGCACCCAGGAGCATCGCGACGTGCAGGTCGTGGCCGCAGGCGTGCATCGCCCCGGGCACCTCGGAGGCGAACGGCAGGCCGGTGTCCTCGTGGACGGGGAGGGCGTCCATGTCGGCGCGCAGCAGGTACGACGGCCCCGGGCGCGCCCCCCGCAGGACGGCGACCGCCGAGCTCGTCGTCTTCCCGACCGTCACCTCCACGGGCAGCTCCGCGAGCTCCGCCAGCACGGCGGCCTGCGAGGTCGGCAGGTGCAGCCCGATCTCGGGGTGGCGGTGCAGCCGACGGCGCAGGTCGACGGTGCGGTCGGCGTCGGCGCGGGCCGCGGCGAGCAACTCGGGCGCGGAGGTCGGCATGCCCCCACTCTGCCCGAGGCGGTGCTCCTACGAGGCCCAGGCCGGGCGGGAGGCGTCCAGCTGCCAGACCAGGGCGGTGCCCGCCTCCTCGACCGCTCCCCCGTCCTGCCGCTCCGCCCGTACGCCGTCGGGGGTGACGACGACGAGCAGCCCGGCCGGCACCTCGGTGGGGGCGCGGCCCACCCACAGCCGGGCGTCGGTGCGGGCGAGGTCCACCCACCCGTCGGCTGCCGGGTGGACGACGTGGGCGGGGGCGGACGACGGGGCGGCGCTGCGCAGGTAGGTCTGCAGCACCCGGGCCCCGGCGTCCCCGGCCACCTCGTCGTGCTCCAGGCCGGTCCCCGCCCGCAGCACCGCCACGTCGCCGGCGGCCATGTCCGCGCCGTCGCCCCAGCCGTGGCGCAGCGAGCCCTCGAGCACCACGGCGACGACGTCGACCGCCCGGTGCGGGTGCCGGCCGTAGCCCGCGCCGGCGGTCAGCCGGTCGTGCGCCATCCGCAGCAGCGGCCCCAGCGAGCCGTCGTCGGGCTCCAGCAGCACCTGCGACTCCAGGCTCACGCCCCCTCCCGGGGCGGCAGGGCGGCGCGGCCGCCGGGCAGCGCGCCGAAGGCCAGGGCGAGCGCGAGGGTCCAGGCCACCCCCAGCGCCCACCCGCCGACGACGTCGGAGAGGAAGTGCACCCCGAGCCACATGCGGGTCAGCCCGACGAGGACGACGAGGGCCGCCCCGCCGGCCAGCGCCCACCGGCGAGCGGGCGCGGACAGCCGCGGCCAGGCCAGCAGCACGGCGACCGTCACGAGCGTGGCGATGCCCGAGGAGTGCCCGCTGGGGAAGCTCAGGCCGCCGTAGTGCAGCCCGCCGTTCTCGAACGCCGGCCGCACCCGGCCGACGAGGTCCTTGAGCAGCACGGTGAGCGGGCTGACGGTCACGTTCGCGGCGACCACGAAGGCCGCCGTCCACCAGGCGCGACGGGCCCCGAGCCAGAAGAGCAGCGGTAGGGAGACCAGCACCCGGAACCAGACCACGCCGGGCGTGGTGAGCACCGCGAGCAGGAGGTCGGTGGCCGCCGAGCGGTCGTCGCCGGCGTAGAGCGCCCGGCTGACCGCCTCGTCCAGGCGGACCTGCGGCGCGAAGCCCACCAGCACGCCGGCACCGAGCGCGCCCACCACGGCGACGCACCCGCCGACGGCGGCCAGCGCCCACCGGCGGGCGGTCCCCGCCCTGTCCGCCCGGAGCACCGCCACGTCCCCCACTGTCCCCGACCGGGGGACGACGTGACCACCTTCCCCTCCGGGGTGTCCGACCCCCGTGACAAGGTGGGTCCGTGCCCGACCGGGACGACCGTCGCCCGCCGTCCGCCGCGACCCTGCGGCGGCTGGAGCGTGCCTCCGGCTCCCTCGCCACCCGCGCCGTGGCGCGGATGGACGAGGTCCTCCCCTGGTTCCGCACCATGCCGGCCGACCAGCGCTCGTGGGTGATGCTCGTGGCGCAGGCCGGCATCGCCTCGCTCGTGGAGTGGTGCCGCACCCCGACGCGGCCGCCGCGGCTGACCGGCGAGGTCTTCGGCGCCGCGCCGCGCGAGCTGGCCCGCGTCGTCCCGCTCAAGCACACGGTGGACCTGATCAAGGTGACCGTGGAGGTGATGGACGACTTCGTGGAGTCCGTCGCCGAGCCGGGGGACGCCGACGCCCTGCGCCTGGCCGTGCTGCAGTTCAGCCGGGAGGTCGCCTTCGCGACGGCGCACGTCTACGCGACCTTCGCCGAGAGCCGGGGCGCCTGGGACGCCCGGCTCGAGGCGCTCGTGGTGGACGCGCTGGTCCGCGGCGAGCGCACCGAGGAGCTGTCCGGGCGGGCCTCGGCCCTGGGCTGGGCGGCGATGAGCCCGGTCACCGTCGTCGTGGGGGCCGCCCCGCCGGACGGGGACGCGCACGCCGCCACCCGCCGGGCCGCGCGGCAGATGCGCAGCGAGGTCCTCGTCGGGGTGCACGCCGACCAGCTGGTCGTCGTCCTCGGGGGGACCGAGGACCTGGAGGCGGTCGCCGAGCGGGTCAGCGACGAGTTCGGCCCCGGACCGGTGGTCACCGGGCCGGTGGTCGACGCACTCGGCCGGGCCGGCGACTCCGCCGCCGCCGCCCTCGCCGGCCTGCGCGCCGCCCGCGCCTGGCCCGGGGCGCCCCGCCCGGTCCCCGCCGACGCGCTGCTCCCCGAGCGCGCCCTGGACGGCGACCCCACGGCGCGCGCCACCCTGCGGGAGCGGGTCGCGCTGCCCCTGCAGACCGCCGGCGGCGAGGTGCTGGAGACGGTCCGGGCGGTGCTGGCCAGCGGCGGCAACCTCGAGGCCAGCGCGCGGGCCCTCTTCGTCCACCCGAACACCGTCCGGTACCGGCTCCGGCGGGCCACCGAGCTCACCGGGATGTCGGCCACCGACCCCCGCGGGGGTTGGACGCTGCAGGTCGCCCTCGCCCTCGCCGCCCTCGACGAGGACCGTTCCCTCTGGCACTGAGCCGTCCGGATCAGTGTGGTTCCCACCACGGGCTCTCGCAGAACGCGCCCGGGATCCCGCTTCCGTTGTAGGAACCCTCCAAAGAGCAGCCCGGTGGTTTCGTGCCGTTCACCACCGCGTCACCCGGCCTCGTCTGCAACGGTGAGGGACGTGCTGGCCGTCCTCGCCCCCGGACAGGGTGCCCAGAAGCCCGGGATGCTCACCGACTGGCTCGAGCTCCCAGGCGCCGAGTCCTTCTTCCGATGGGCCGGCGCCATCGCCGACGCCGACCTCCTCACGCTGGGCACGACCGGCGACGCGGAGGCGATCAAGGACACCGCGGTGACCCAGCCGCTCGTGGTGGCGATGAGCCTGTTCATCGCCCAGGAGCTCGGCGGCCTGCCGGGCCCCGTGGCGCACACGCCGCAGGCCGGCCGGGACGTCGTCATCACCGGCCACAGCGTCGGGGAGCTGACCGCCGCGGCCCTGGCCGGGGTGCTCAGCGTCGAGGCGGCGATCGCGCTGACCGCCGTCCGCGGCCGGGCCATGGCGGCCGCCTGCGCGCAGACGCCCACCGGGATGTCCGCCGTCCTCGGCGGGGACCCCGACGAGGTCGTCAAGGCGCTGGACGTGCACGGCCTGGTCCCGGCCAACGTGAACGGCGGCGGCCAGGTCGTCGCCGCCGGCCCGCTCGACGGGCTGGCCGCCCTCAAGGCCGACCCGCCGGCCAAGGCGCGGATCGTCCCGCTGTCGGTCGCCGGCGCCTTCCACACCGAGTACATGGCCTCCGCCCGCGCCGAGCTCGAGGGCCTGGTCGGCGGGCTGCGGCCGGCCGACCCCAGCCGGCTGCTGCTGTCCAACGCCGACGGCGCGGCGGTGACCTCCGGCAGCGAGGCGCTGTCCCGGCTGGTCAGCCAGGTCACCAGCCCGGTGCGGTTCGACGCCTGCCTGGCGACGCTGCGCGACCTCGGCGTCACCGCTGCGATCGAGCTGCCGCCGGCCGGGGCGCTGGCCGGGCTGGCCAAGCGGGAGTGGAAGGGCGCGGGCATCGACGTCCTGGCGATCAGCGGCCCGGCCGACCTCGACCGCGCCCGCGAGCTGATCGAGGCCGAGCGCGGCCGGGCCGAGGCCGTGCACCTGCCGGACTGGCGGGTCGTCGTCTCCCCCGTGCGCGGCACGGTCAGCCCCGCCGACGTCGCGGAGGGCACCCGGCTGCCGGCCGGCACCCCGCTGGGCCGCATCCGCAGCCGCCGCGAAGAGGTCAACGTCTCAGCCGGGTACGACGGGGTACTCGCCGAGTGGCTCGTGCACGAGGGAGACCTGGTCGACGCAGGCGACCCGATCGCCCGTCTCTACCCGGAGGTGTCGGAGTGACCATCACGCTTCGCGAGGGCGCGCCCGGCGCCCGGCTGCTGGGCCTGGGTGCCTACCGCCCGCGCCGGCGGGTGACCAACGACGAGCTCGCCCAGGTGATGGACACCAACGACGAGTGGATCCGCACCCGCGTCGGCATCGCCGAGCGCCGCTGGGCCTCGGAGGACGAGTCGCTCGTCGAGATGGCCGTCGCGGCCGGGGGCAAGGCGCTGGCCGCCAGCGGGCTGTCCCCCGACCAGGTCGACCTGGTGATCGTCGCCAGCGCCAGCCTGCGGGCGCCGATCCCGGGCATCGGCCCGCAGGTCGCCTACCGGCTGGGCATCCCGCGGCCGGGGTCGTTCGACCTCAACGCCGGGTGCGCCGGCTTCTGCTACGCGCTCGGGGTCGCCGCCGACGCCATCCGCACCGGGTCGGCGCGGCACGCGCTCGTCGTCGGGGCCGAGCGCCTCACCGACGTCACCGACCTCACCGACCGGTCGACCGCGGTGATCTTCGCCGACGGCGCCGGCGCGGCGGTGCTCGGCCCGTCGGACGAGCCGGCGGTCGGCCCGGTGGTCTGGGGCAGCGACGGCGACCAGCACAACGCCATCGAGATCGCCGCCGGCAGCTCCACGATGACCATGGCCGGCCAGGCCGTGTACCGGTGGGCGACCACCCGCCTGACCGAGACGCTGGTCGAGGCGATGGCCGCCGCGGGCGTCGGCCCGGAGGACATCGACGTCTTCGCCCCGCACCAGGCCAACCTGCGCATCGTCGAGTCGATGACCAAGCGGCTCGGGTTCGGCGAGCGCACCGTCGTCGCCCGCGACATCGTGCAGGCCGGCAACACCTCCGCCGCGTCCATCCCGCTGGCGCTGACCGCGCTGCTGGAGTCCGGTGAGGCCAAGAGCGGGGACCTGACCCTGGTGCTCGGCTACGGCGCCGGGCTGACCTTCGCCGGTCAGGTGTTCCGCCTGCCCTGACGGGCACTACAGACCCTCGGGCCACAGGGGCCCGACGGCGGGACCCCCCGCCCACCCGAGAGAGAGGACCTTGCGAGTGAGCGAGGACATCCAGACCGGTCTGGCCGAGATCCTGGAGGAGGTCGCCGGGGTCGCACCGGCCGACGCCACGCCGGAGAAGTCCTTCACCGAGGACCTCGACGTCGACTCCCTGTCGATGGTCGAGATCGCCACCGCGGTCGAGGACAAGTTCGGCGTCGCCATCCCCGACGACGAGCTCGGCAACATCAAGACCGTCGGCGACGCCATGAGCTACATCCAGAAGAACCGGGGCTGAAGCAGCACCCCCGGCCCCCGGCCGCACGTCCCAGGAGGAACCCGTCATGAGCACGTCTGTCGGCGACGTCGTCGTCACCGGTCTCGGCGCCACCACGCCGCTCGGAGGCGACGTCGCGACCACCTGGGAGGCACTGCTGGCCGGGCGGTCGGGGGTCCGGCGCCTCGACGACGACTGGGTCAAGCAGTTCCCGGCCCAGCTGGCCGCGACCCTGGCCACCGATCCCGCCGAGCAGATCGACCGGGTGCGCGCCCGCCGGCTGGACCGCAGCCAGCAGGTCGCGGTGGTCGCCGCCGAGGAGGCCTGGCGCGACTCGGGTGCCGCCGACGCCGGCGTCGCCCCCGAGCGGGTCGCCGTCGTGTTCGGCACCGGCATCGGCGGTGCGCTCACCCTGCTCGGCCAGGACGACGTCCTGGAGGAGAAGGGGCCCAAGCGGGTCTCGCCCTTCACCATCCCGATGCTCATGCCCAACGGCCCGGCGGCCGCGGTCGGCCTGGCCGTGGGCGCCAAGGGCGGCGTGCACGCCCCGGTCAGCGCCTGCGCCTCGGGCGCCGAGGCGATCCGCTGGGGCCTGGACCTCATCCGCTTCGACCGCGCCGACGTCGTCCTCGTCGGCGGCGCCGAGGCCGTCGTCCACCCGCTGCCGATGGCCGGGTTCGCCGCGATGCGGGCCATGAGCACCCGCAACGACGAGCCCGAGCGCGCCTCTCGGCCCTTCGACAAGGCCCGCGACGGCTTCGTCCTCGGCGAGGGCGCGGCCGCGCTGGTGTTGGAACGGGCCGACAACGCCAAGGCGCGGGGCGCCCGCGTCCACGCCCGGCTGGCCGGCGCCGGCGCGACGGCGGACGGGTACGACCTGGTCGCCCCGCACCCCGAGGGCGAGGGCGCCGGCCGCGCGATCGCCGCTGCCGTCCGGGATGCCGGACTCACCCCCGCCGACATCGGCCACGTCAACGCGCACGCCACCTCCACGCCGGTGGGCGACACCGCCGAGGCCGCCGCGATCCGCAGCGCGATCGGCGAGCACGTGCTGGTCACCGCCACCAAGAGCCAGACCGGGCACCTGCTCGGCGCGGCCGGGGCGCTGGAGTCGGTGTTCACGATCCTCGCCCTGCGCGAGCAGGTCGTGCCGGCGACGGCCAACCTCGACGACCCGGACGACGACGCCGCCGTCCAGGCGCTCGACATCGTGCGCCGCGAGCCGCGGCGCACCCAGCTGTCCGCCGCCGTCAACGACTCCTTCGGCTTCGGCGGCCACAACATCGCCGTGGTGTTCACCACCGCCTGAACCAGCTGACCGCTGCCTGAGGGGGCCGGCACCGCCTGGGTGCCGGTCCCGCGATGGCGCACGCCCAGGCACGCCCGACCCGGAGAGGCCCGGAGATCCCGTGACCACCCTGTCCCCCGCCCCCGCCCCGACCGCCGTGGACCCCCGCGACCCGGAGGACCGCCTGCAGCGGTTCTTCGACGCCGGCTCGATGACCCTGCTGCTGCCGCGGGACACCTCCGGCGTCGTGGCCGCCCGCGGCACGGTGTCGGGCACCCGGGCGGTCGCCTACTGCACCGACGCCACGGTCATGGGCGGCGCGATGGGGCTCGACGGCTGCCGGCACATCGTCGACGCCATCGACACCGCCCTGCGGGAGCGGGTGCCGGTCGTGGGGATCTGGCACTCCGGAGGCGCGCGGCTGGCCGAGGGCGTCACGGCGCTGCACGCGGTCGGCGAGGTCTTCGAGGCGATGGTGCGGGCCTCCGGGCGGGTCCCGCAGATCTCGGTGGTGCTCGGCCCCGCGGCCGGTGGCGCCGCCTACGGCCCGGCGCTGACCGACCTGGTGATCATGGCGCCCGCAGGCCGGGTCTTCGTCACCGGGCCCGACGTCGTCCGGTCGGTCACCGGCGAGGAGGTCGACCAGGAGCAGCTGGGCGGCCCGGACACCCACGGCCGGCGCAGCGGCGTCGTCCACGTGGTGACCGGGTCCGAGCAGGCGGCGCTGGACACCGCCCGCGAGGCGGTCGACCTGCTGGCCGCGCAGGGCTCCTTCGCCCCGGCCGCCGGGGAGCCCGAGGTCGACCTGCGGGCGCTGCTGCCCGAGCAGCCGCAGCGCGCCTACGACGTCAAGCCGCTGGTCGCCGCGGTGCTCGACGGCCCCGGCCTCGAGCTGCACCCGCGGTGGGCGCCGAACATCGTGACCACCCTGGGCCGGCTGGCCGGGCGGACCGTCGGGGTCGTCGCCAACAACCCGCTGCGCCTGGGCGGCTGCCTGGACTCCGCGTCGGCCGAGAAGGCGGCCCGCTTCGTGCGGATGTGCGACGCCTTCGGCGTCCCCCTGGTGGTCCTCGTGGACGTCCCGGGATACCTGCCCGGCGTCGGCCAGGAGTGGGACGGCGTGGTCCGGCGCGGCGCCAAGCTGCTGCACGCCTTCGCCGAGGCGGTGGTGCCCCGGGTGACGCTGGTGACCCGCAAGTCCTACGGCGGCGCCTACATCGCGATGAACGCCCGCTCGCTGGGCGCGACGGCGGTGTTCGCCTGGCCCGGGGCCGAGGTCGCCGTGATGGGCGCCAAGGCGGCCGTGGGCATCCTGCACCGGAAGAAGCTGGCCGCCGTCCCGCCGGCCGAGCGGGAGGCGCTGCACGCGCAGCTGGCGGCCGAGCACGAGCGGATCGCCGGCGGAGTGAACCGGGCGCTGCAGATCGGCGTCGTCGACGAGGTGGTCGAGCCGTCGCGGACCCGGGGCCGGCTGATCGAGGCGCTGGCGTCGGCGCCGGCCGGGCGCGGCGCGCACGGCAACATCCCGCTGTAGGAGGAGGACCCGGTCGAAGGAGCAGATCGTCCGGACGCCGCTTCCCCGACGACGTCCGGACGACCGGTCCCGAGCCTACGACGGCAGGGCCGGAGCCCTCAGCTCGTCGTAGTCGGATCGTGATGAAGTCGAAGGCCCCGGCCCCCTCACCCCTCGCAGGCTCGGGGCGAGCCTCCGGCCGGGGCCTAGACCACCTGGTGGAGCCAGGTGATGGGGCTGCCGTCGCCGGCATGCCGGTAGACCTCGAGGTCGGCGTCCCAGGCCGCACCGAGGAGCTCGTCGACGCCGTGCCGGAACGCCTCGATGGACGTCGCCGTGGCGGCCAGGTGACGCAGCTGCTGCTCGGTGACGATGAGGTCACCGTTGGCGCTCGTGGGTGCCCGGAAGACGCCGTGGCCGGGCACGTACGACATGCGCTCGCCGTCGTTGCCGTGGCTGGCTTCCTCGGTCACCTCGAAGCGCAGCATGGGCCACGCGCGCAGCGCAGCCACCAGCTTCGCCCCCGTGCCGGGGGCGCCGGTCCAGGCGACCTCGGCACGGTAGGAACCGTGTGCCGCGGGCTGGTCGGCCCACGACAGGGAGACCGGCGCGCCGACGACGCGTTCGAGCGCCCACTCGACGTGCTGGCAGAGCGCCTTCGGGCACGCGTGCACGAAGACGACACCCTGGGTAGACCGTCGCTGCACGGGGCACCTCCATCGACTCGATCGGTCTCGTCTTCCCCAACGGACGATCGATTCGGTGACAGGCTGTGTTCGGCGGTTGTGGACCAGGGGTCCCGGGAACAGTTTGCACGATGGTCACCCGATCGCGCCAGTGCGGGTGGGACCAATGAGTCACATGTGACGGAAGGTCACCGCCTGAGCCTCTATGTGCTGGTCAGCGGGCCATACCACGCAGGCGGGACCGGCGTCCAGCACCGCGCCTCCACCCACACACCATCCACAGGATCTCCCCCGCGGACCCACAACTCGATCCCCAACCAGCCTCCACTCGAGGGTCGTTGATCACCCAGCGTAGCGATCAGGGCCCTGCGGACACGGGGAGCGACGCTGCCGTCAGGCACCGAGCGTGGCCTGGAGGTCCTCCCGCGGGACCACCCGCGTGGCCCGGAACGGCAGGCCCTCGGCGCCCGGCTCGGTCCAGTCCACGTCGACCACCTGGCCGGCCCGCAGGGTCCCCTCCGAGCGGCCCTCGACGACCGCGGCGTCCACCCAGCACGCGCCCGGCAGGTCGGGCGCCTCGACGAGGCCGGCCCGGCGGGCGTCGTCCCAGCGGATGACGGTCCCCTGCGTCGTGCCGCTGCGTGTCATGGGTCCAGGCTGCGCGGCCGGCGTCCGCCGGACAAGCCCACCGTCCACGCCTCGCCGGCGCCCGGCCGGGGTAGGGGCGCCGCATGGTGCGACAGCAGGGCATGGCCGACGCCGGGCGGGACGAGGTCGCCGCGATGGCGCTCGGCGCGTGGGACGCCTTCCTCGACCAGGCCTCGGCCGTCGACCTCGACCGGCCGACCCGGCTGCCCGGGTGGCGGGTGCACGAGGTGTGCGTGCACCTCGGCTGCTGGGACGACCACGCCGCGCTGGCCGACCTGGTCGCCTCGGCGCGCGCCGGCGGGACCGGGACGCCGGCGGACGTCGACGCCACCAACGCCCGGGTGACCGCCGCCCACCGCGACGCTCCCCGCGCGGAGGTGCTCGAGGCCCTGCGCCGCAACCGGGACGCCACTGCCCGCTACCTGTCCGACGAGCCGGTCGAGCTCGACACCGCCCCGGCGGTCGCCGTCGTCGGCCGGCTGCCGTTGCTCAGCGTCGTCCTGGGCCAGGCCTACGAGCTCGCCGTGCACGGTCTCGACCTGGCCGACGCGGGGGCGCCACCGGTCCCGGCACCGGTGCTGCAGGCGGGGCTCGCCGCGCTCGCCGACGTGACCGGCGCGCTGGCGGCGGCGAGCGGGATCACCGGGGGCGCCGGCCTGGCCACCCCGGACGGCGGCTGGCGGTTCGCCGCCGACGAGGACGGCTGGACCGTCCGGCGGCTGCCGCCCGGCCGGCCGACGGGGACGGCGGTGGAGGCGCCTGCCGACCTGCTGCTGGAGGCGGCGTCCGGCCGGGTCAACCCCGTCGTCGCGGTGGCCCGCCGCCGCCTGCGCGTGCACGAGATCGGCGGGCTGCTGGCGCTGGCGCCCATCGTGCAGTCGGCTCCGGGCATCCCCGGCGGGCCGATCCTGCAGCTGGCCGCCCAGACCCTCGGCGGCGTGGGCGGGCTCCTCGGCCGGTTGCGGGGACGCCGTTAGCCGGACCGGGGCCCGGCGGTCAGCAGCCGCCGGTGGCGATGCCGTGCTCGTGCAGCCACGGCACCGGGTTGACCCGGCTGGCGTAGAGCCCACCCTGGTGCACCTCGAAGTGCAGGTGCGGGCCGGTGGACTGGCCCTTGTTGCCGACCTCGGCGATCTGCTGGCCGGCGGTCACCACCTGGCCGGCGCTGACGAAGAAGCGGTTCACGTGGCCGTAGAGGGTGATCTGGCCGTCCGCGTGCTGCACGTACACCGCCTGCCCGAACCCGCTGGCCGGGCCGGCCTGGAGCACGACGCCGTCCTCGGGCACGTGGATCGGGGTGCCGATGGGCGCGGCGATGTCGATGCCCTGGTGCTGGGTGCCCCAGCGTGCGCCGTAGCAGGAGGTGACCCGGCCGGCGGTGGGCATGGCGGTGGCGCTCTGCGCGGCGGACACCGCCTGCGCCTGCGTCTGGCGCTGGTTCCAGGCCGCGCCCGGGTCCGCGGCACCCTGGGCGGCGAGCAACCGCTCCCCCGCCTGCCGCAGCTGCTCCTCCAGGGAGGCCTTCTCCGCGGCGCGGGCGTCGAACTCCGCCTGGGCAGCGGCCAGGTGGGCGTCGGCGGCGGCCTGCGCCTCGTCGGCGGCCCGGGCGGCCCCGTCGAGCCGGGTGACGGCCTCGTCCGCGGCGCGGTCGGCCTCGGCGACGCGCTGCTGGACGGTCAGGAACTCCTGGAGCTGCGCGGCGCGGTGGTCGCCGATGACCTCCATCGTGGCGGCCTGCTGCAGCAGCTCGGTCGGGTCCTGCGCGTCGAGCAGCAGCTCCATGTCGCCGTACCGGGTGTCGCCGCCCATGTAGGCCCGGCGCCCCAGGTCGGCGATGGCCTGCTCGGCGCCGACGACGTCGGCCTGCGCGTCGGCGAGCTCGGCGGCGGTCCGCTCGGCCTCGGCCTGCGCCTGGGTGAGCTGGGCGCGCGCGACCAGCGCGGCGTCCGCGGCGGCCTCGGCCTCCACGGTCATCCGCTGCAGCTGCTCCTCGGCGGCCTTCACCTGCTCCCCGATGCGGGCCACCTGTGCGGTCAGCTCCTCCTGCTCGGAGGAGGCGGGGGTGACGGGAGCGGCGAGCGCGGCCGGGGTGCCGGCCAGCAGGCCCGCTGCGGCGGCGGCGACGAGCAGGGCCCGGCGGCCTCGGCGGGGGGCGGTGGCGCGGTCGAGCAGGCTGGTGCGGTGGTGCAGGGTCGCCAAGGCGGCGGTTCTCCCATCCTCGCGGCCGCCTACCGGGTTAGCTGACGGGTTCGGGCCGGACGGCGCCCTACCCGCCCGCGCGCAGCGCAGGCAGGACTCACCCCAGTGGAACGGTGGGTCCCCGGTCCGCCTCGACCCCGAGGGGCCTGCGGCGGTTCGGCGGGGCCTGGCCGAGGCCCTCGGTTCCCGAGGAGCTGAGCCCGGCGAGGCCGTCGGGAAAGCTACTACGGATGTGACGGGTGGTCACGATCGGGTAACGCCCCCGGCGCGCCTCCTTGCCCGAAGGGGTGACCCTCGGCTACCACGCGCACCCGGACGACCCCGCTCCGGTGAGCCCGGACGCTACCGGCCGGCCGGGGCGGGCACCCCGTCGCCCACCTGCACCGACTCCGGTAGACGTTGTGCGTGCCCCCGACCGCGATCGCGCGCCGCGCCCGCGCGCGGGGACGCGGCAGACCGTCGGCATGAGATCCCGCACACGTTCTCCCGACACGCCGCCGACACGCCGGGCCCGGCAGCGCGGCCTGGTGGCCCTGTGCATCACCGAGATCACCAGCTGGGGCGTCCTCTACTACGCCTTCCCCGTCGCCCTGCGGGACATCACCGCCGACACCGGCTGGTCGGCCCCGACGGCGTCGGCGGCGTTCTCGGTGGGGCTGGTGGTCTCCGCGCTGGCCGGGATCCCGGTGGGCCACTGGCTCGACCGGCACGGCCCCCGCCGGGTGATGACGGCCGGCTCGCTGCTCGCGGTGCCCGCGACGGTCGGCATCGCCCTGGCGCCGAGCTACGGCTGGTTCCTGGCGGCGTGGCTGGTCGCCGGCGTGGCGATGGCCGCGGTGTTCTACCAAGCCGCGTTCACCGCGCTGGCCCGCTGGTACGGGGAGGACCGGGTGCGGGCGCTGACCGCCCTGACCCTGGCGGCCGGGCTGTCCAGCACGGTGTTCGCGCCGCTGACCGACGCGCTGCTCGCCGGCCTCTCCTGGCGGCAGACCTACCTGGTCCTGGCCGCGGTGCTGGCCGTCGTCACCGTCCCGCTGCACGCCGTCGTCCTGCCCGCGGCGTGGGCCCGACCGCGGTCGGGGACCCTGGAGGGTCACCGCGGGGTCCCGCCCGAGGTCCGGACGGCGGGGTTCCTGCTACTGGCCGCGGCGCTGACGCTCACCGCGTTCGGCCTCTACGCGGCCAGCCTCACCCTCATCCCGCTCCTGACCGGCCGCGGGTTCTCCAGCACCCTGGCGGCCACCACCCTCGGCCTGCTGGGAGCCGGACAGCTCCTCGGGCGGCTCGGGTACGCGCCGCTGGCCCGCCGGACCTCCCCGGCCGGCCGCGCCGTGGTCATCGTGCTGGCCTCGGCCGGGACGATCGCCCTGCTCGCCGGGCTGCCCGGACCCGCGGCCCTGCTGGTCACGGCCTCCG
Organism: Geodermatophilus sp. SYSU D00708; assembly: GCF_054050115.1. Classification (NCBI taxonomy): domain Bacteria; kingdom Bacillati; phylum Actinomycetota; class Actinomycetes; order Geodermatophilales; family Geodermatophilaceae; genus Geodermatophilus; species Geodermatophilus sp. SYSU D00708. The sequence continues at coordinate 65,947 of NZ_JBJGYS010000027.1, forward strand.
TGCTCGCCGGGGCCGCGCGCGGCGCGGGAACGCTCCTGCAGGCCACCGTCGTCGCCGAGCGCTGGGGCGCGGCCCGCTACGGCACGGTCGGCGGGTACCTGGCCGCGCCGGTCACCCTCGCCACCGCGGTGGCGCCGTGGGCGGGGACGGCGCTGGCCGAGGTCCTGGGCGGCTACCCGGCCGCGTTCTGGGTGCTCGCCGCGCTCGTCCTCGGGGCGGCCGGCGCCGCCGTCCTCAGCTACCGCGGGGAGGGCGGCCACGGCGGCACGCCCGGGACGGCGTCTGGCAGGCTGGAGGCTCCGGGGCGGTAGCTCAGCCGGTCAGAGCATGGGACTCATAATCCCTGGGTCGTGGGTTCGAGCCCCACCCGCCCCACCGGTGTGTGCGCTGGTCGAGGCATCGGCACCGCGGTGCACAGGTCGCCCACCCACAGGGCACTCCGAGGCGTGGTCGTGGGCGGCGTCCACGCGTCGGGCGAGGGCGTCGAGGATCTCGCGGAAGCGGCCGGAGCAGACGTCGAGGACCGTCCCAGGCGGCGGCCCTGAGCGAGAGGCTGCGGTCCGGGAGGCCCCGTGTCGATCTCCAGGACGCCGGTGTAGACGACCTCCTGCGGGACCTCGCGCAGCCGGGTGTTCCGGTGGCTGCTGGCGGGGCGCAGGCGTCGAACGCCTGCTGCTCGGTCAGCCCGTGCCGAGCCATCAGGATGCCGATGGCCATGCCGATGCGCCGGTTGCTCTGCTGGGCCGGTAGACCCCCAGGAGGCCCATCGACAGAGCGACCGGCCCGGGACGGCGGGGCCCCTCTCCCCCTGCGCCTGGAGCGCCCTCCCGGCGAGCCGGGCAGGGTGTCCGAGCGGCTCACCGGCTCAGGGATCCCTGCGTTCGGCAGCACGAGACCTGCCGCGGTCGGTCTCCGTCTCGGCCCGGTCACGGATGTCCTGCTCACGGTCGGTGCGGGCGGCCTCTCGGTCCCGAGCCGCTGCCAGCCGATCTTGCTCCGCCGCGAGGCGGTCGTCGGCGTCGGCCGCACGGTCGGTCGCAGCCCGCGCCCGGTCGTCCTCGGCCCATCCTCGGTAGGTCGTGTCGACCTCGGCGTCGACGGCCCGCTGTTCCTCGGCCTCCTCGCGCAGGGGTCCACCAGCCCGGTCCGTCCCCCGCGCCTGTCGGGCCCGGAGCTCGTCGGCGGCCGCCTCCCGGCGGCCCGCGGCCGCGGCCCGCTCGGCAGCCCGCCGGTCCCGCTCGGTGGCGGCCTCGTCGCGCTGCTGGGCAGCCTGCTCACGGTGCACGGCCGCCTCGTCCCGCCGGCGGGCCGCCCGCTCCCGACGCCGGACCGCGTCGTCCCACGCCCGGCCGGCCGCCATCCGCTGCTGCTCGACACGCGCCACGTCCGCGGGATCGGCCGTGGTGTCCACCGACCAGCTGGTGGCCCGCAGGCGCTCGTGCTCGACGGCCTGTAGCGCCGCCGCGGCCTCGCTCAACAGCCCCCGCGCATCCTCGAGACGGCCCTCCTGCAGAGCCCGCTCGGCCAGGGTGAGGTTCGTGGCCGCGACACCGCTCTCGGTCGCGGCCACCGCCTCGGCGCCCCGGGCCACTCCCTCCTGGAGCCGCCGGATGCGCTGCCGGAGGCGCTCGAAGGTCTCCTCGGCGTGACGGCGCTGCCGCTCCCGGCGTGATCGCTCGCCCGACGCGCGCTCGTCGGCGGCCCGCTCGTCGGACCCGTTCATGCGCTGAGGATTCCCCCGACGGGGTACGCGGACAAGGGCCGTCCCTGGCGACGCCCGAACCGGCCCACCCACACCACTCCGTGCTGTCCCTGACGCCGCTTCCGGCACGTCCCGCCGTCCGACCGAGCGGCCTGGTTCCCGGGTGCGCGGGAGAGACCTCGTGATCCGGGGGGTCCGAGCCGCACCCGCCCGCACCGTGCAGGTCAGCGCCGTGGTGGGGGGATCTCGGGTCCGCGCAGCGACCGGAAGCCCGCGCGGAGCTCCTCGGTGAACAGTCGTGGCTGCTCCCACGCCGCGAAGTGCCCGCCCCGCTCGACCCGGTTGTAGTGGATCAGCCCGGGATAGGCGCGCTCGGCCCAGCTGCGCGGAGCCTCGTACTGCTCGCCGGGGAAGACGCTCACGGCCACCGGGATCCCCACGCCCTTGGCGTCGAAGAAGCCGCCCCGGTACTCCCAGTACAGGCGGGACGCCGAGACCCCGGTGTTGGTCAGCCAGTACAGCGTGATGTTGTCGAGGACCTCGTCGCGGGTGAGCTCGCCCGTGGCGCTCGTCGTCCGGTCCAGGGCCGCGACCACCGCCGCGGCCGGCTGACCGTCGGCGTCGTTGTGGTCGAGCAGCCACGCGGCCAGGCCGACCGGTGAGTCCGCGATGCCGTACAGCGTCTGCGGCCGTGCCGCC
>NZ_JBJGYS010000028.1:0-67661 GCF_054050115.1 Geodermatophilus sp. SYSU D00708
GCCGGTGACCGCTCGCGGTCACCGGCCCCCCGGACGTTCCCTGCGGGCGGAGACCAGGACGCCGACGGCGAAGGCCAGTACGAGCAGCTGGAACGCCGGCACGGCCAGCGTCTGGACGGCGCTCTGCAGGCCGCTGTAGGCGACGTCGACCCCGACCACGACCGAGACGAGCCCGGCCAGCAGGGCCAGCCAGCCGGTCCAGGCCGCCAGGGCGCGGGTGGTCAGGATCGTCGCGCCGAACAGCAGCAGGGCCACGCCCAGCGTCACGCGGAAGTAGCTCTGCAGGCCCCACTCGGTCCAGCGCACCACCTCGGCGTTCCCGAGACGGACGGCCCGCTCGGGTCCGTCGGCGGCGACCCAGGCATCCACGGCCTGCTTCAGCGTCACCCCGTCGACGGCCTGCAGCACGGCCCACACCGCGACCGTGGCCACCGTCGTCCCGGCGGCGAAGGTCGACAGTCGCCGGGCCTGCGGGCGGAGCACCTGGTGCAGGACGATGAGCCCGCCGAGGGCCGCCAGCACGCCGACGAACTGGGCGAAGTGGACCCACTCCCACGCGGCGCTCGCCGCGTACCTGGCGAAGACGTCCTCGTGGACGTCCTCGTTCCCCCCGGGGTGGAACAGCACGGTGACGACGGTGGTGAAGAGGAACCCGCCCAGGAGCAGCGCGCCGCTGGAGCGCAGGAGCTGCCGGTTGCCCAGGGTGTCCGGTGCCGACGTCATGGCCACCTCTTCCGCCGAACGGCGGGCTGCCGGGGAATCGTATCGGCGGGACGCCGTGCCGCGGGGTCGTTCACGCGCCGCCTGCCTGCCGGCCCGTGCCGGTCGTCGGGCGGGTCGGGACCGCGGCACTCGAGTCGTCCCGGCGCACCGGACTAGCGTGGCGCCGTGGCCACCGCTCCGCTCCGCCCGCCCTGGTTCGGCAACCGGGGCGTGCAGGTCCTCGCGGCAGTCGCGCTCGCGTACAGCCTGGTCCAGCTCGTGCTGCACGTGGTGGACGCGGAGTGGGGCGAGGCCTTCCTCAGCTTCGCCTGGAGCGTGCTGTTCGGCTACGTGCTGCTGGAGTCCCTGCGCTTCCGCCGGCAGCAGGACGCCGACGAGCCGGCCGAGCCGGGCGACTGACCCGTCCGCTCAGGAGCCCAGGTTCGTCAGCTCGTTCACGCACAGGACGACGAACAGCAACCCGGCCCCGGCGAGCAGAGTGTTCGACAGCCAGCCGTTGCGCCACCGCTCCGGCGTCCGCCGGCTGTTGAGCAGCCACAGCAGGGTCAGCGCCAGGAACGGCATGAAGAACGCGCCCAGCGCGCCGTAGGCGACGACCAGCGCGAACGGCTGGCCGAGGAAGAGCAGCAGCATCGGCGGGAAGGTCAGCCACAGCAGGTAGCCCCGGTAGGGCCAGCTGCGTTCGGCCGGCCCCTCCGCCAGCTGCCCCGACGCCCGCTTCGACGTCCGGACGAAGTCGGTGAACAGCAGGCTGACGCCCTGCCAGACGCCGAGCAGCGAGGAGAACGACGTCGCGAAGAAGCCGACCAGGAACAGCGTGCCGACGACGTCGCCGAACCGGTCGCGCAGGATCTCGTCGAGGTCGAGCAGGCCCCGGTCGCCCTCGGTGAGCGCGATCCCGCTCGCGTGGAGCAGCTCCGCGCCGACGATCAGCATCGCCACCACGAAGACGCCGGTGGTGATGTAGGCGACCCGGTTGTCCAGCCGCATGACCTTCATCCACGAGGCGTCCCGCCAGCCCTTGGCGTTGACCCAGTAGCCGTAGGCGGCCATCGTGATCGTCCCGCCGACGCCGCCCACCAGGCCCAGCGTGTAGACCGCCGACCCTTCCGGCAGCCGGGGGACCAGGCCGCTGACCGCCGCGCCGACGTCCGGGACGACGAGGACGGCCAGCCCCACGACCACGACGAACATGACCCCGATGAGGACGGTCATCGCCTTCTCGAACAGGCGGTAGTTGCCGAACCAGACGAAGGCCAGCCCGACCAGGCCGCAGATGATCCCCCACCCGGGGATGCCCAGCGCCGGGAACAGCGCGGCCAGCGGCAGGGCGGACGACGTCATCGCGGTGGCGCCGTAGACGTAGCCCCAGACCACCACGTAGACCACGAAGTAGACCGACGTCCACGGGCCCAGCGACCGCCAGCCGGCGAAGATCGTCGACCCGGTGGCCAGGTGCCAGCGCCCGGTCGCCTCGGCCAGCGCGATCTTCACGACGACGCCGAGGACCACCGCCCACATGAGCACGTAGCCGAACCGCGAGCCGGCGATGAGGGTGGCGACGAGGTCCCCGGCCCCCACGCCGGTCGCGGCGACGACGATGCCGGGACCGACGATGCTCCACCGTCGGGTCCGCTGCTGCTGCGCCTCGGGGGAGGCGGGTACGTCCTGGCTGAGGCGCTCGTTCTCCGGCACGGCTGGCCTCCAGGGTGTCGACGGCCACCCCACAGTGCAGCGGAGGGCGGGCCGGGCGGCAACCGCGGGTCAGGCCCGGATCAGCAGCTCACCCCCGTCGGCGGCGAAGTCGCGGCGCATCTCGCGCAGGATGTCCAGCCCGTCGGCGTCCGCGGCCCGCACGCCCCGCAGGTCGAGCACCACGCGGACGTGCCCGCTGCCGCGCAGCCCGTCGGCGGTCCCGCGCAGCAGGTCGGCGCCCAGCGAGGTGAGCGTCCCGCTGGCCCGGATCAGCCCGGCGCGCCGGTCGACGACCTCGGTGAGGGACGGCGCGCTCATGCGACCGCGGCCGGCTCGACGGCCATCACATGCCACAGGCCGGTGCGGCGCAGGAGGTCCTCGGTGCGCCGGTTGGCCCCGCGCAGCACCACCGCCCCGCCGCGGGCCCGGCAGGTGCGGTGCGCCCACAGGAAGCTCGCGACCGCGGGGCTGGACAGGTGCGTCAGGTCGGAGAGGTCCACCACCACGCGCCGCGCGCCGGCCAGCAGCGCGTCGTGCAGCAGCCAGCGGACGTCGGCCAGCCCGTCGGCGAGCAGGGCGTCGTCGAGGTGGATGGTCACCACGTCCGTCCGTTCGTCGACGTCCGGACGGGGGAGAGCTCTCGCCGGGGCCAGGGTCATGTGCAGTCCTCCTCCGTGCAGTGGGCGCGATCCTGCGTGCGCCTCCTGACAGAGTCGTGGGAGGAGTTTGCGATCCCGCCGGGAGTTGGTTTGCGATCCGGTGACGACCGGCCGAACCCCGGGTGGCCGGTGGCAGCATGGCCCGAGTGGCACCGCGACTCCTGGTCGTCGAGGACGACGACCCGATCCGCACTGCCCTGCGCTGGGCGCTGGAGGACGAGGGCTACGACGTCGCGGAGGCCGTGAGCGGGGAGGAGGCGGTCGCGGTCGTGGCGACCGCCGCGCCGGACCTCATGGTGGTCGACCTGATGCTCGGCCCGATGGATGGCTTCGAGGTCATCCGCGAGGTCCGCCGCGACCACGACCTGCCGATCATCGTCGTCAGCGCCCGTGCCGACACCCTCGACATCGTCGCCGCGCTGGAGGCCGGCGCCGACGACTACGTGACCAAGCCGTTTCAGGTCAAGGAGATCACCGCGCGGCTGCGCGCCCTGCGCCGCCGGGCGGGGAGCGGCAGCGCCCACGACAACGCCTCCACGCCCGAGGTCGTCCTCGACCGGCACCCGGCCGCGCCGCTGGTGCTGCGCGAGATGCGGGGCACGGTCCACCGCGGGGACGAGCAGGTGCCGCTCACCCTCACCGAGTTCCGGCTGCTGTGCGAGCTGGCCAGCGCGCCCGGCCGCGTGTTCAGCCGGCAGGCGCTGCTCGAGCGGGTGTGGTCGCACGGCTTCTTCGGCGACGAGCGGATCGTCGACGTCCACATCCGGCGGCTGCGCACCAAGGTCGAGCTCGACCCCGGCGCGCCGCGGATCGTGGTCACCGTCCGGGGGCTGGGGTACCGGCTGGACCCGCAGTGAGCGCCCGGCGCCACCCGGGGGCACCGTGAGGCGGCCTCTCGGGGGACGGGGGCTGCGGGCGCGGATCGTGCTGGGCTTCGCCGCCGGCGCGCTGCTGGTCTCGGCGGTGCTGGTGACGACGACCTGGCTGCTGGCCCGCGGGTACCTGATCGACCAGCGGGAGCGGTCCCTGACCCGGCAGGCCCTCGCCGACGCCAACGTGCTCAGCAGCCGGCTGGCCACCGCAGGCACCGACGTGGGCGAGGCGGTGGCCGAGCTGGTGCCCTCGGGCGGCGCCGACGTCGTCGTCCGCAGCGAGGACGCCTGGTACTCCTCCAGCCTGGACGTCGGTGCGCGCGACGTCCCGGCCGAGCTGCGCGCCATCGTCGCGGACGGGTCCGCGGGCACCGTCCGCGTGGACACCGCGTCCGGCCCCGCCCTGCTGGTGGGCGCCCCCGTCCCGGCCGCCGGGGTGGAGTTCTACGAGCTCTCGCCGCTGACCGAGCTGCAGCAGGTGCTGCGCACGCTGGCCGCCGTCCTGGGGGCCGGGGCCCTTGCCGCCACCGCGGCGGGCGCGGCGTTCGGCGTGTGGGCCAGCCGGCGGGCGGTCGCGCCGCTGGAGCAGGTCGCCGCCGCCGCGACCCGGATCGCCGGCGGGGAGCTGGCCACCCGGCTGCCGCCGACCGACGACCCTGACCTGGTGGCGATCGTGGCCAGTTTCAACAGCATGGTCGACGCACTGGCCGCGCGGATCGAGCGGGACGCCCGGTTCGTCGCCGACGTCAGCCACGAGCTGCGCAGCCCGCTGACCGGCGTCGTGACGGCGGTGGAGGTGCTCGCCGCCCGCCGGCCGGAGCTCGCGCCGCGGGCCGAGCAGGCGCTGACGCTGGTCGAGGGTGAGCTGGCCCGGTTCCGGCAGATGCTCGACGACCTGCTGGAGCTGGCCCGGCTCGACGGCGCCCCGCCCTGCGAGCGGTCCGCGCCGGTGTCGATGACCGCCCTGGTCCGTGAGGTGCTGGCCGCGAGCGGGCGGGACGTGGGCCTGCTGGCCGCCGATCCCGACGAGGAGACGACGGTGGTCGGGGACAAGACCGGCCTGGAGCGGGCCGTGCGCAACCTGCTGGACAACGCCGACCGGCACGCCGGGGGCCCGTGCGCGGTGTACGTGCGCCGGTGCGAGGACACCGTGGTGGTGAGCGTGGACGACGCCGGGCCCGGGGTGCCGCCGGAGGAGCGGGAGCGGGTGTTCGAGCGGTTCGCGCGGGGACCGCGCGCGGCCCGCCGCTCGCTGCCCGGCGCCGGTCTCGGGCTGGCGATCGTCGCCGAGACCGCCGCCCGGCACGGCGGCGCCGCCTGGTGCAGCACCGCGCCCGACGGCGGCGCCCGGTTCAGCCTGTCGGTACCCGGGAGCTCGCGGTGATCGGCCGGCGCGGGCTGTTCGCCGGCGCGCTGGTCGCCGTCCTGGCCGGGTGCGGCGTCCCGACCGGCGGGCCGGTGGAGACCATCCCGGAGTCCGAGGTCCCGCAGGGGCTGTCCTCGCCGAGCCCGACGGCGACGGCGCCGGCCGAGCCCGAGCCGATGGCCGAGGCGTCGCGGATCCACCTCGTGGCCCGCGACGACACCCTCGTCCCGCGGCCGCGGGAGGTGACCGGTCCGTCACTGCGGGACCGGCTCGGTGACCTGCTCGGGGAGCTCGCCGCCGGGCCGACGGCCGACGAGCGCGAGCTGGAGCTGTCGACCGCCCTGCCCCCGGACGTCCGGCTGGCCGTCACCGAGGTCGCGGAGGGCACCGCCACCATCGACCTGACCGGCCCGGTGGACGCGCCGACCGGGCTGGCGGGTCGCCGCGCGGTGGCCCAGGTGGTGCTGTCGGCCACCACCGTGCCGGGCGTGGACGCGGTCGTGCTCACCATCGACGGGGAGCGGGTGGAGGCGCCCCTGCCGTCGGGGGAGCTCACCGCGGCGCCGCTGTCGGCCGACGACTACGCCGCGCTGCTCTCCCCGGCCGCACCGCCGTCCTGACGGCCGCCCCCGGCCGCACGCCTCCCACCCCACGTCCCAGTTCCCGTTGACCATGGGCTGGTTGCCGGGCTCTGCGGCATGTCCGCCCGTGTCGCCGGCAACGACCCCGGGATCAACGCGGCGGAGGGACGGCGGGAGACGGGGTGTGCGGTGGCGCGGGCGGAGGGGGTGGCGCTCAGGTCAGCAGCCGGCGGGCCACCGCGGCCAGCGTGCGGGCGCGCAGCCGGCCGTCGGCCAGGCCCAGCGCCACCACGTCGTCGAACACCCGCTGGTCGGCGCCGGCCGCGCGGACGGCGGCGTCCATCACCGCGGGCCAGCGGCTCAGCGAGGACGCCACCGCCGACGACCGCAGGTGTCCGGCCAGCCTGCGGTCCAGCAGCGCCCGGTGCCACGCACCCGCGCCCGGCCCGGCCGCGGCGGCGATGCCGGCCAGCGCCCCGGACAGCACCGCGTAGAAGATCCCCTCGCCGGTCAGCGGGTTGACCAGGCCGGCCGCGTCGCCGGCGAGCAGCACCCGGCCGTCGGGCAGCCGCGGCCGGCCGGTCGACAACGGCAGCCGGTGCGCCCGCAGCGGCCCCGGGGCCACGCCGGGCAGCAGCCGGTGCAGCCCGTCGACCAGCGCGGCCCGGGTGGCCCCGCCGGAGACCAGCTCGCCGTAGCCGACGTTGGCCCGCCCGCCGCCGAGCGGGAACGACCACGCGTAGGCCGGCCACCGCTGCTCGGTGGTGACCAGCAGCAGGGTGCCGGCCTGGCCCGGCAGCTCCGGGGCGTAGCCGCGGATCGCCACGGCCAGCCGGTCGGGCCGGTGGGTGCGCAGCCCCAGCGCCCGGCGGACGACGGACTCCGCGCCGTCCGCCCCGACCACCACCGACGCGCGGATGGCCCCGTCGACGGTGACGCCGTCGGGGTCGGGCCGCAGGGTCCGGACGACGTGCCGCCGGAACGCCGCCCCGCGGGCGCGGGCCTCCGCGAGCAGTCGCCCGTCGAGCACCGCGCGCGGGACCACGTGCGACGGGCGGGCCGGCGCCCGGTCCACCGTGGCGCCGCCCGGGGAGCGCAGCGCCAGCCGCGGCACCGGCGGGGACCCGGCGACCAGGCGCGCGGGGTCGACGCCCAGCGCGGCGAGGACGTCGAGCGCCTCGGGTGCGACGCCGTCGCCGCAGACCTTGTCGCGCGGGAACTCGGCCCGGTCGACGACCAGCACCGACGCGCCGGTGCGCAGGGCGGCCAGCGCGGCCGCCGAGCCGGCCGGGCCACCGCCGACCACGACGACGTCCCAGCGCTCCACGAGCGCCGACGCTAGGGGGTCGGCGCGCCGAGGGCCCGGCGTGCGGTCACCTCGGCGGGGTCACGGCGGGGTCGGCGTCCACTTCCGGGCCGGGTGCTCGTAGCCGGCGACGAACGCCAGCAGGCCCTCGGCGTCGGTCACCACGCCCAGCGCGTCCAGCCGGCGGCCGTCGAGGTAGCCGTCGTCCACCATGCGGCGCAGCTGGGTCAGCAGCGGCTGCCAGAACCCGTCGACGTCCACCAGGACGGTGGGCTTGGCGTGCAGCCCGAGCATCCCCCAGGTCCAGGCCTCGAACAGCTCCTCGAGGGTGCCGGCCGCACCGGGCAGGGCGACGAAGGCGTCGGCGAGCTCGGCCATCCGCGCCTTGCGCTCGTGCATCGAGCCGACGACCTCCAGCGCCGGCAGGCCGGGGTGGGCGAGCTCGTCGTCGACCAGGTGCTGCGGGATGACGCCGACCACCTCGCCGCCGGCGGCCAGCGCGGCGTCGGCGACGACGCCCATCAGGCCGACGTGCCCCCCGCCGTAGACGATGCCGACGCCGGCCCGGGCCAGGCCCGCGGCGAGGTCGGCGGCGGCCTGCTGGTGGGAGGACGGCCCGCTCTGGGACCCGGTGAAGACGGCGACGCGCACGCCCTCGAGCCTGTCACGCACGCGGGAGCGGAGTGGCAGGGGCGCGTTTTCCGCGCCCTGCCACTCCGCTCGGGGTTCACTGGGGGCGTGTTCTCCTCCACCGACGGCTGGGTGACGTGCTCGTTCGGCCACCGGCACTGGGGACTGCTCGGTGCGGCCGGGCTGCTCGTGCACCGCGACGGCGCCGAGGGCACCGAGCTGCTGCTGCAGCACCGGGCCACCTGGTCCCACCACGGCGGGACGTGGGGGACGCCCGGCGGCGCGCTGCACGCCGGCGAGACGCCGCAGCGCGGCGCGCTGCGGGAGGTCCGCGAGGAGCTGGGCCTCCTGCCGGACGACCTGGAGCTCGGCGCCTCCTCGGTCGACGACCACGGCGGCTGGTCGTACACGACGGTGCTGGCCCGGCCGCTGCGCGGCATCGAGCCGGCCGACCTGCGGCTGGACGGCGAGAGCGACGGGGTGGCCTGGATCGCGCTGGCCGACCTCGCCTCGGTGCCTCTGCACCCGGGCTTCGAGGCGTCCCTCACCCGGCTGCACGACCTGCTGTTCTGACCCCGGTCCCCGTCGGTCCCCGCGGGAACCGGCGGCTCAGGCGGGGGTCACCGTCACCGTCAGCGCGCGGTGGTCGCCGACCGGGAGTTCCTGCGACCCGCCGTCCCGGGCCCGCAGGCCGTTCCCGAGCGCCAGCACGTGGTCCAGCTGCACCCGCGGCCGGACGGCGGGGAAGCTCGGCGCCCGCACCAGCGGAGCGGCCCGGACCAGCCGCGCGGGCACGGTGCCGGGCAGGTTGAGGTCGCCGGCCAGCACCACCGGGCCGGGCAGCCCGGCCACCCACCGGCGCAGCCGCAGCAGCTGCCGGACGGCGGTGTGCGGCGCGAACGACAGGTGCGTGGTGACGACGGTGAGGTGCGCCAGCCGCGCGGCCAGCGCGATCCGCGGCTCGTCGGGGACCCACCACCGCCGGCCCTCGCGGTCGCGCACCGGCAGCCGGGCCCGGCCGGTCCCCAGCCCGAGCACCGACCACTCCACCACCGGCAGCCGGCTGAGCAGCGCGAGCCCGTAGACCGGTCCGGCGCCGTCCGGGTGCGGCCCGCGCACCGCGGGGTCGGCCGCCGTCCAACTGCGGAACGGGTCGGGCGTGCCGGTGAGGGTGACGGCGCTCCGCCAGTGCGCCGCGCCGAGCCCCTCGGCCAGGACGGCGGCCTGGTCGGTGCGCTGCGAGCGCGGCTGGCCGGCGTCGACCTCCTGCACGGCGAGCACGTCGACGTCGAGCCCGCCGGCGGCCGCGCGGAGCTCGGCCGGGGAGAGGACCGCTCCGGCGGCGCCGCGCCCCGAGGCGATGTTCGCGGTGCCGATCCGCACGGCGGGCGGCTCGGGCACGAGTCGACGCTACCCCGCAGGTCCCGCGCTCGAGGTGCCGATGCGTGCGGTCGCGCTTACCGTGAGCGCCGTCCCGTCGCGCCACGGAGGAGTCGGCCATCTCCCGCAGACCGCGTCACCTGACCGCCGCGGGAGTGCGCCTGGGCCGCACGGGCGCGCGGCACCTGCGCCACCGCGCCGGCGGCCGCGGCTCGCTGGCGCTGCTCCTCCTCGCCGGGTTCCTCTGCGCGGCGGCCCTGGTCATGATCGCGGTCGCGCCGTCCCCGGCGGGCTCTGCCGGGAACGGCACGCTCGGCGGCTCCGAGGACCCCACCGACGTCCCCCGGGCGGGCGTCGGCACCGCGGCCCGTGCTCCGGAGACCTCGACCGCGACGCCGGCTCCGACCTCGGCCGGTGCGCGACGGTCGGCGGAGGGCGACGTCACAGCCGAGGTCGCGGCGGTGCCGGGTGCGCCGACCGTGGCCGGGGTCCCGCCCGTGCCGGGGAGTCCCGGGGCGGCGGCGTCCGCCGGTGGGGAGGCGACGGTGGCGGCCGGTGCGCCCGCGCCGCGGCGCACCTCGGCGGGCGGGTCGTCCTCCGGGGGGTCGTCCTCCGGTGGGTCGTCGGGCGGGACCGCCTCCGGGGGGTCGTCCGGGGGCTCCGGCGCCGGGGGGTCCGGCTCCGCGCCGGCGAGCCGGCCCGAGCGGGACCGGGGTGGGAGCTCGATCGGGAGCGGACCGTCGGGTGCCAACGGCTCGACCGGTGGCTCCGGTGGGGCCGGGTCGACCGCCGGGTCCGGTGGCGGCGGGTCGACCGGCGGGTCCGGTGGCGGCGGGTCGGCCGGCGGCTCGGGGAGCACGCCCGGCGGTGGCACGGGGAGCCCGCCCGACGACGACGGCTGCGTGTGCGAGGACGTCGGCGACCTGCTCGACGGCGTCACTGACGGCGCGGGCGGGGTCGTCGGCGACGTGACCGAGGGCGCGGGTGACGTGGTCGGCGGCCTGTTGCCGTGACCTGGAGCGCACTCCGCCGGCAGGGGTGTCCTCAGCGTGACCAAACCGTTACTTTGAGGTGCGCGTCGTCACCGATCCGAGGAGCCCGCCCTGTCCGTTCGCCCTCGCCACCGCGCAGCTGACAGCGGTCGCGGATCCCGTGCGCGGGTGCGGCTCGTGCTGGTGTTCCTCGTCGGGTTCGTCGGTGCCGCCGCTGTCCTCGTGGTGAGCCAGGACGCCGGCGGGGCCCCCGCGGCGTCCGGGAGCGAGTCGGCTCGCATCCGGAGTGCGGCCGACGGCATCGGGACGGCGGTCCGGGCCAGCAGCACCCCGACGGACCCCGCAGGTGCCGAGGGCACCTCGCAGGCCGAGCCCGGCACGGCTCCGGGGGCCGGCCCGACGCCCGACGCCGGCCCAACGCCCGACGCCGGCCCGACGCCCGACGCCGGCGCGCCTGCCCCGGCGGTCGCCCCGGGCAGCTCGTCGGCCGCTCCGGGCACCGTGCCGCAGACGGCCGCGCCCGCGGCGTCGCCCGGTGCGACGTCCGCGCCTCGCACGGCCGCCGGGGCCCCCGCCCCTCGTGCCGCCGGCGGGACCGCCACCGCGCCGACGGCGCCCGCGCCGCAGCCCGACCGGACGGCGCCCGCGCCGCAGGCCGACCGGAGGACGCCCACCCCGGCCGCCGCGCCGTCCTCGGCCGCGCCCTCCACGGCCGCGCCGTCCACCGCCGCGCCGTCCGACCGCGAGGCGGCCCCGTCCGCGCCGAGCGCGACCGCGGAGTCCCGGGTCCCCCGCGAGCGCGACCATGAGCACCGGCGGGACCGGGACCGCTCTGCTGACGAGGAGCGAGAGGGAGGCCGCGGCCTCACCGGCACCCCCGCGGCCCCCGGGACCGAGGTGCTCGACGCCGTCGTCCCCTGAGTGACCGGCGCAGCGGGGCCACTAGGTTCGAGCGCATGACCGCCCGCGACGACGTCTCCGAGATCTTCGACAGCGCGGCGTGGCAGCCGGTGGAGGGCTTCGACTTCGCCGACATCACCTACCACCGCGCCGTCGACGCGGGGGTGGTGCGCATCGCGTTCGACCGGCCGGAGGTGCGCAACGCCTTCCGCCCGCAGACCGTCGACGAGCTGATCACCGCGCTGGAGCACGCCCGGCTGTCGACCGACGTCGGTTGCGTCCTCCTCACCGGCAACGGCCCCAGCCCGAAGGACGGCGGCTGGGCGTTCTGCTCCGGCGGCGACCAGCGCGTGCGCGGCCGGTACGGCTACGAGCACGACAAGGGACGCAGCAGCGGCCGGCTGCACGTGCTCGAGGCGCAGCGGCTGATCCGCTTCATGCCCAAGGTGGTCCTCTGCGTCGTCCCCGGCTGGGCGGCCGGCGGCGGGCACAGCCTGCACGTCGTCTCCGACCTGACCCTCGCCTCCGCCGAGCACGCCCGGTTCAAGCAGACCGACGCCGACGTCGGCAGCTTCGACGGCGGCTTCGGCTCGGCCTACCTCGCCCGCCAGGTGGGGCAGAAGTTCGCCCGCGAGATCTTCTTCCTCGGCGACGAGTACTCCGCCGAGGACGCGCACCGCATGGGCATGGTCAACCGGGTCGTGCCGCACGCCGAGCTGGAGGCCACCGCGCTGGACTGGGGACGCCGGATCGTGGCCAAGAGCCCCACCGCGCAGCGGATGCTCAAGTACTCGTTCAACCTGATCGACGACGGGCTGGTCGGCCAGCAGCTGTTCGCCGGCGAGACCACCCGGCTGGCCTACATGGCCGAGGAGGCCGTCGAGGGCCGCGACGCGTTCCTGGAGAAGCGCGACCCCGACTTCTCCCGTTTCCCCTGGCACGTGTGAGGGGACTCTCGGCCGAGAGGGTCCCAGCGAGGAGGACAGGATGATCGTCGAGGTGGTGGGCGGCACCGACGAGGTGCCCGAGGTGAAGGTCGTGGACGTCGACGACCTGACGCGGCTGCACCTGGCCCTCGGGGCGGTGACCGACGAGGAGGCCGACACCGCGCTGCGGGAGGCGGGGCTCGGCCGGTTGCAGGACGCCGAGACCGGGTTCCTCGACGTCGCCGCGCTGCGGGCCGCCGCGGAGCCGCAGGCCGGCGCCGACGACTGGGCGCGGCAGTGGGACGGGATGGTCGAGTACGCCCGCGGCAAGGGCTGGCTGACCGACGACGGGGCGAGCCTGCAGGTCCACGTGGAGAGCGCCGCCGGCGCCTGACGTCCACACGATCGGGTGGCGGCCGTCCAGGCCATGCTGCCCGATTGGGTTGAGTCCCTAAAGAAACTTCGGGTGGTTTTGGGTTGCGGTCATTGTGGTGACTCCAGTCAACGGCCACGATGACGCGGTGAGGTCCACCTTTGTCCGGGCGTCGGCGTGACAGGAACGCCGGGTCGCCCCCTGAGCGCCGAGCTCTCCGACCAGCTGCTCTCGGTGGCAGTCGACATCCTCGCGGAGGAGGGTTGGGGGCGGCTCAACAGCGATCGTGTCGCCGCGCGTGCCCGGGCCGGGAAGGCCGGGATCTACCGGCGGTGGCCGACGATGGCCGCGATGGCCCGCTCGGCCGTCGGCCGGTTCACGCTGGTGCGCGTCCCGCCGGACACGGGTTCCCTCCGGGACGACCTCGCCGCGCTGGTGGACCGCTGGCGCCGCCCCCTCGACCGTGAGGAGCGGGCCACCGCCAGCCTGGTCGGCGCCGCACGCCACGACGAGGACCTGCGCGCGGGCCTCGACGCCGCCCTGGTGCAGCCGCTGGCCGCCGCGGTCGCCGAGATCGGCGCCCGCCAGGCCCACCGTGGGCAGGACGTGCCCGAGGCGCGGCTGGCGCTGCTCGGCTCGGTGCTCGAGGCCTTCTGGTGGCAGCGGCTCACCGCGGCCAACGGCGTCCTGACGCAGGAGCAGTTGCGGCACGTCGTCGACGAGGTGCTGCTGCCGATCCTGCAGCCGGCCCACGAGGGCGCCGCCGTCTAGCCGGCGCGGCGCCGGTCAGCCGGCGCGGCGCAGGCCGGACAGGACGTGGTCGGCGACCGTGCACGCGACCGCGGCGCCCTGCTCCGGGTCGCCGGTGGCGGCGTCCTGCTTCCGACGCTGCTCGCAGATGAGCGTCCGGACGGCGGCCAGCCAGACCGCCGCGGTCACCGAGGCCGCCGTCCGGGGGTCGCTCGGCACCGACGGCGCGGAGCCGTCCTCGGCCCACGCCTCCACCAGGGCGTCGGTCAGCAGGGCGATCGAGCGGTGGTGCAGTTCGCGCTCGTACGCCGACAGCGTCGGCGAGGCCTCGACGGTGGCGATGTACTCGCGGCCGGCCGGCGTGGCCCGCCGGCGGACCTGCAGGGCCACCCGTGAGGTGAGGTACTCGTGCAGCGCGTCCAGCGGGGTCACCCCCGCGGGACGGCAGCGCACGGCCTCCGCCGGCCCGTCGACCCACGGCGTGCGGCCGTCGAAGAAGAGGTCTTCCTTGCCGGAGAAGTGGTTGAACACCGTCTGGACGGCGACGTCCGCGGCGGCGGCGACGTCGGCGGTGGTGACCGCCTCGAAGCCCCGCTCGGCGAACAGCCGTCGCGCGGTGTCCCGGATCAGTGCCCGGGTCTGCGCCTTCTTCCGCGCCCTCCGGTCACCGAGATCACTCACCGTGTCAGGATAACAACGCAGCGTAGAAGCGGCGCGGTGCGCGGCTCACGCGCCCGTCCCCGTCCCGGTGCGGTCGGCCAGCACGGTGCGGGCCCACGTCTCGACCAGCACCGGCAGGTCGATGACGTCGAGGTCGGCGGCGACGTCGGCGATCGTGGTGCGCCACGCCGGGGGCGGGGCTGCGGGGACACCGGCGGGTGCCGGCTCGCCGAGCCGGGCGGCCAGGCCGGCCAGCCGCGGCGCACTCCCGTCGGCGTGCTGCACCGCGTACGCGTCGTCGGCCAGGGCGACCGCGGCCGCCGCCCGAGGGTCGGCGGCTGCCTCCTCACGCAGCCCGCGCAGCGTCTCCTCGAACAGCCGCGCGCAAGCCGCGGTGGGGGAGGCGTCCTCCCCGGGAGCCGGTGCCAGCACCGACCCGCAGCCGGGACAGCGGACGGTGGCGGGCACCGCGGCGGGCGGCGGGGGAGGCGTCGCGGGCCGGGGGGAGGACACCCGCCGATCGTGCCGCACCGGGCGGTTCCCGGCAGGACCGCGTGGGCAACAGGCTGGTCATGGGGACGGTGCGGGTCGGTCTGGTCGGAGCCGGGGGCGTGGGGGCGCGGCACGCCCGCACGCTGGCGGGGTTCCCCGACGTCGAGTTCGTCGGCGTCACCGACGTCGTCCCCGGAGCCGCCGCGGCGCTCGCCGGGGACCTCGGCGTCCCGGTCGTCGACGACGTCCCGACCCTGCTGCGGCAGTCCCTCGACGGGATCTGGCTGTGCGTGCCGCCGTTCGCCCACGGGGAGCTGGAGCTGGCCGCGGTCCGTGCCGGGATCCCGTTCCTCGTCGAGAAGCCGCTGGCCACCGGGCTGGCGGTGGCCGAGGAGGTGGCCGCCGCGGTCGCCGCCGCCGGGCTGCCCACCGCGACCGGCTACCACTGGCGGCACCTGGACACGGTGGCCGCGGCCCGCGCCGTGTGCGCCGCCCACCGGCCGCGGCTGGTCGGCGCCACGTGGCTGGACAAGGTGCCGCCGCCGGCGTGGTGGGCCCGGGCGGAGTCCTCCGGTGGGCAGGTGGTCGAGCAGCTGACCCACGTGCTCGACCTGGCCCGGCTGCTGGCCGGGGAGGTCGTCGAGGTGCGGGCGGCCGCGGCGCCGTCCAGCGCCGCCGGGCGGGACGTCGACGACGCGACCGCCGCGCTGCTCACCTTCGCCTCGGGCGCGGTGGGCACGGTGACCGCCGCCTGCTCGCTGCCGGCCAAGGTCCGCGCCGGCCTGGACGTCGTCTGCGACGGGGCGGCCGTCGAGCTCACCGAGACCGCGCTGACCGTCACCACGGCCGCCGGCACCGAGCGCACCGAGCCGGCCGTCGACGCGCGCACCGCCGTGGACCGCGCCTTCGTCGACCTGCTCGCCGGCGCGGCGCCGCCGGCGGCGCTCGTCGACTACGCCGAGGCGCTGCGCACCCACCGGGTGGCGGTGGCCATCGCCGACTCCGCGCGCAGCGGTAGAGCCGTGCGGGTGACCGGGGTCTAGCTCCGGCCGACGACGGCGTCCTGCCCGGCCGGCGGGATGCGCGGTGCGGGCATGGTCGAGCGCGCCCGTCGCAGCGCCTCGGCGTAGAGCCGCTCGTAGCCGGCGGCCATCACCGCCGGGGCGAACCGCCGGCGGGCCTCCGCGGCGCAGACCTCAGGGTCGATCTCGTCGAGCCGGCCCAGCGCGGCGGTGAAGCCGTCCTCGTCGGTGGCGAGGAACCCGGTGCGGCCCTCCTCCACCAGCGAGGGCAGGCAGCCGCGGGCCATCGCGACGACCGGGGTGCCGGCGGCCAGCGCCTCGCAGACCGCGGTGCCGCCGGGCTCCTCCCACCGGATCGGGAACAGCACGGCGCGGGAGGTGCGCAGCAGGTCGGCCTTCTGCTCCCCGCCCACGCTGCCGATCCAGCGCGCGGCGACGCCGTCCAGGTGTGGGTCGACGTGCTCGAGGAACCAGGCCACGTCGGGGTGCGCGCGGGCCGGGTGGCCGGGGGTGGCCAGGGCGGCGGCCAGCGCGTTGCGGTCGGGCAGCCCGCCGACCGGACCGGCGAGCACCAGCGGCACCCCGGCCGCCCGGCAGGCCCGCAGCGCGGTGTCGATCCCCTTGGACTCGCACAGCCGGGCGAGCACCAGCACCGAGTCGGTCCGCTCGGCGCGGGGAACCGGGGGGACGTCGTCCACGGGGACGGCGAGCGGCACGGCGCCCAGGACCTGCCCCCGCAGCCGCTCGGGCGCCCGCGCCACCTGGCTGTCGGAGACGCCGGCGAAGAAGACCCGGCCGCGGCCGTCGAAGCCCGCGTAGAACTCGGCGTTGCGGTGCAGGTCCCAGTGCAGGGTGGCCAGCACCGGGGGAGCGGCGTCGCCCAGGCTGCCCAGCAGCGCCGGGCCGACCACCTCGACGTGGGTGTGCACCAGGTCGAAGGGCTCGCCGGCGAGCGCGTGCTCGGCGATCGTCGCCTGCACCACGTGCTCGTGGGCGTGCGCGGTCCCCACCACCTGCGGGTAGGGCCCGCCCAGCAGCTCGAACCGGCCGCTCGGGAAGGCGCTGACCAGCCCGTCCACCGGCAGCGTGGAGTCCCCGACCGAGGCCAGGACGACGGTGTGCCCGCGGGCGCGCAGCTCGGCGGTCAGCGTGGCGACGACGTTCTCCAGGCCCCCGTAACCCGGCGGCGGCACCGGCAGCCAGGGCCCGGCGTCCATGAGGATCTTCATGCGCCCGGCTCCGCGCTGCCGTCCGTGGCCCGTACGGAGCGCATGGGTGGCCGCTCGAGGACGCTGACGTCCCAGCTGACTCCCTCGAGGCCGTCCGCGGTGCGCATGAACTGCAGCAGGTCCCGGCTGGGCCGCCCGGCGCCGGGCCGCCGCGCGAAGGCCGTCTGCAGGATCTGCCCGGCCATCCGGCCCAGCGCGGCGTCGGCCTGGTGGGTGTGCTGCCGGGTGCCGAGGTCGACCTGGGCCAGGGCGTCGAGGCCGGCCAGCCGGACGAGGTCGACCAGCAGGCCGAACTCCACGCCGTAGCCGGAGACGAACGGCACCTCCTCCAGCAGCGCCCGGCGGCCGGCGTACTCGCCGGAGAGCGGTTGCACGAAGCCGGACAGCTCGGGCCAGAACGCGTTGAGCAGCGGCCGGGCGACCAGCTCGGTGACCCGGCCGCCGCCGGAGGGCACGATCCCGTCGGTCGTGGTCAGCGGCCGGTCGTAGAGCGCCTTGACGTAGCCGATGGTGGGGTCGGTGAGCAGCGGGCCGAGCAGGCCCACGACGAACCGCGGGTCGAAGCCGATGAGGTCGGCGTCGACGAACACCACGAGGTCGCCGGTGGTCGCGTGCAGCGACTTCCACAGCGCCTCACCCTTGCCCGGTCGGCTGCCGTGGGCGGGCAGGATCGTGTCGACGTGGACGACGCGGGCACCGGCGGCCGCCGCGACCTCCGCCGTCCGGTCGGTGGAGCAGCTGTCGACGACCACGAGCTCGTCGACCAGCGGACATCGGTCGACCAGCGCCTCGCGGATGGCACCGACGATCTGGCCGACGGTGCGTTCCTCGTCGAGGGCGGGCAGCACGACGCTGACCGTCGTCCCCCACTCGTGCTTCTCGGCGGCCAGTTCCTCGGCCTGCCAGGTGTCAGCGGTGAAGGTGCGGTGGCGCAGCCAGCGCCGGACGTCAGGGCGCACGCGTCTCCCCTTGTCGGGTGCCGACCTCGTTGTCGGCACGGGACCCCCGTCGCGCCAGGATGCCGGGTGATCGGCTTCTCGCACAGGGGGAGTCCTGCCGATTGCCCGCCCGGGCGTGTCCGCGGTATCCCGCCGTGTCAGCCGCCGAGGACACGGTCGGGATCCGCGGCCGGTCCGCCCCTCGCTCGCTGCGATGCTCCCGACCGCGTCAGCCGACCTCCTCCGCGCAGAGGGCCCGGTACTCCGGCACGGTGATCATCGGCGGGCGCTCGTCGACGGTGACCGGCGTGCTGTGCGGCACGAACCCCAGCCCGTCGTGCCGGAACTGGGTGAGCAGCCCGCCGGCCTCCGCCTGCAGCGCCGCCCCGGCCCGGGACAGCACGGTCGACACCACCTGCCCGGCCATCCGGCCCAGCGCCTCCTGGCTCTGCGAGGTGTGCCGGCGGACGCCGAGGTCGACCTGGGCCAGGCTGCCCAGCCCGGTCAGCCGCAGCAGGTCGACGAGCAGCCCGACCTCGACCCCGTACCCGGAGACGAACGGCACCTGCTCGAGCACCGCCCGCCGCCCGGCGTACTCCCCGCCGAGCGGCTGCACGAACCCGGCCAGCTCCGGCCACAGCGCATTGAGCAGCGGCCGCGCGGTCAGCTCGGTGACCCGGCCGCCACCGGCGGGGACGCTCACGCCGTCCACCTGCAGCGGCCGCGTGTAGCAGCCCTTCACGTAGTCGACCTGCGGCTCGGTGAGCAGCGGCGCGAGCAGGCCGGGGACGTAGTGGGTGACGTCGCCGAGCAGGTCGGCGTCGAGGAAGACGACCAGGTCGCCGGTGGTGGCGGCCAGCGACTTCCACAGCGCCTCGCCCTTGCCGGGGCGGGTGCCGTGGCCGGGCAGCACCTCGGTGGTGGAGACGACGTCGGCGCCGGCGGCGCGGGCCACCTCGGCGGTGGCGTCGGTGGAGTCGGAGTCGACGACGAGCAGCTCGTCGACCAGCGGCGTGCCCAGCACCCAGTGCTCGCGGAGCCCGGCGACCATCCCGCCGACCGTCGCCTCCTCGTTGCGGGCCGGCAGGACGACGCTGACCCGGTGCTGCCCGCGGCGCTTGGCTCTCAGCAGGGCGTCGAGGTCGAGGGCGTCGAGCGAGGGTGCGGAGGTGGTGCGGTCCTCGAACCAGGCGCGGGCATCGGGTCGCATCGGCCCACCTTCCGCGAGGCCCCGATCCCGGCGCCAGCGGGCGCGACCGAGTTCACGTGACCGTCACCAGGTGTCTCGCCGGCCGTCACACCGCCACGCCGGACTCCCGCAGCGCCGTCGCGCTCAGCGGACCCACGACGGCGTCCGCGCCGGTCGGCTCGGGGTGGCCGAGGTCGGTGAGCCAGCCGCGGAAGACCCGGTGCAGCTGCTCGGCGCCGACCACCTCGCCGGGCGGCCGGAAGGAGCGCGGGTACAGCAGGAAACCGTGTTGCTGCGGCCCGCCCAGCCCGCCGTGCGACCCGACGTGCGGCTCGAAGGCCGAGGCCTCGTCGGTGTCGGGGTCGTAGCGGCTGTTGATGACGACGTCGGCGCAGTGCGGGAACGTCGATGCGCGGGCCACCAGTGCCGCCGCGTGCTCCCCGTACGGCGCCAGCGGGTCCTCGCCGATCACCATCCCCGCGGCCAGCCGGTGCACCCCGTCGCGGCCGAGCACCACCGGCCCGTACTCCTCCGAGTGCACCAGCACGAACCCGACGCCGTCGTGGTCGACCAGGCCCGGCAGCAGCTCGGGCCAGTGCCGCTCGATCTCCTCCAGCGAGACCCGGCCCGGGAGGTCGGCGAAGGACACCATCGCGGTGTGGCCGGAGACGGCGACGACCACGCCGGGCGCCACCCGCGGCCCGTGCTCCTCGCGGTCCTGCGGCAGCTCGTGGGAGTGCGGCACGGCCTCGGCGCGCTCCACCCGCTCGCGCAGCCGGCGGGCGATCACGCCACCCTCGGCCAGCGCGGCGCCGACCTGCCAGCCCTCGGTCAGCCGGCGGCTGTCCCGGGGGCCGGTGAGGTGCGGCTCGGGCAGCTCCCCGCCGCCGCAGAGCCGGCCGACGAGCTCCTCGACCGACTCCCCGAACCGGCCGGCGAACGACTCGCCCTGCGTCTGCCCGTGGTCGGAGAGGCACACCAGGTGGTACTCCCGCGGCGCCAGCTGGGTGGCGCGGTGCAGCCGGCCGATCTGCTGGTCGATGCTGCGCAGCACCGCCAGGCTGTCGGCGCGCTCCAGGCCGGCGTGGTGGGCGGCCTCGTCGTAGCCGAGGAAGTCCGCGTAGGCGACCGGCCGGCCGGCCATCACGTCCTCGAGCAGGGCGAAGACGACGACGTCGCGCGCGATGACCGTCGTCGCCGGCCGGGCCAGCGGGTAGAAGCCCCCGCGCGACACCCGCGGCCGGACGTCGGCGCGCCGCTCCCGGGCCGCCGCGACCAGTTCGCGGTAGACGTCGACGGCCGAGACGGCGATGGTGCGCAGCCCGTTCACCGGGTTGGCGAAGTAGGCGTAGTACCCGGAGCCGACCCGCTCCCGGGCCAGCCGGGCGCGCCGGCTCGACGCCGGGACGACGTGGGCCAGCGAGCTCATGGTGAGGCTGACGTGCGTCGCGTCGCCGGTGAACAGGTTGCCCCGGCTGGCGCCCCCGCCGGAGAGCAGGCCGCGGCCGTCGGAGTGCGCGCGCTCGAGCTCGGCGGCGTCAACCGGCGAGGAGACGCGGACGATCCGGCCGCGGTCCTTGTCGAACCAGCGGAACCCGGGGATGTCGTGGTTGGAGCCGTGCAGGATGCCCATCACCGACGCGCCGGTCTGCGAGCTCCAGTCGGTGTGCCAGGAGGTCAGCGTGTGGCTGCCCGAGCGCAGCCAGGCGGCGAGGTGGGGCATCGAGCCGTCCCGGACGGCGCGGCGGGCGGTGTCGTAGGACAGCGCGTCGATCTGCAGGAACAGCACGCCCGGCGGCCGCCGTTCGCCGTCCGCGCTCGCCCGGGCGCGGCGGCGCGCGCGGCGGAAGAACAGCTCGTCCTCGTCGATGGCCAGCACGCTGCTGACCAGCCCGGAGACGGCGGCCATGCCCACGCCGACGGCGACGCCGGTGCGCAGGTTCTCGATGACCACGCCGGGGATGACGAAGGACAGGCCCAGCACTGCCGCGCCCAGCAGCAGGAAGCTGCCCAGGCCGAAGGTGAAGAAGGCCAGCGGCAGGGCCACGCGCATGACCAGCGGCCACACCAGGGCGGTCAGCGCGCCCAGCAGCAGCGCGATCACCGGCGGCTGCCACGGGCCGGCCATCGCGAAGTCCTCGAGCCAGGCGTCCAGGGCCACCAGCGCGGCGGTGCTCGCCGCCCAGGTGAGCAGCACACGGGCCGGCGTCCGGCCGCGCTGCAGGACCCGGCCGGGCGCAGCGGGTGCGCTCATGCCGGTCCGCAGGTCGAGGGATCGGGCTCGCGGTCGGGCTCGGGCGCTTTCCGGCGCCGCGCGCTCACCAGGTTGAGCACCGCGCCGACGACGAGCACGAGCACGGTGGCCAGCAGGACCGCGGTCAGCGGCGAGTCGAAGATGCCGCCGCTGACCACGCCGAGCAGCGCGTAGGCCAGCGCCCACAGGGCCGCGGCCAGCAGGGACGCGGGCAGCAGCCGCCGCCACGGGTAGGCCAGCGCACCCGCGGCGAGCAGCACCGGGATCCGACCGGCCGGCAGCAGCCGGCCGACGACGATGATCTGCCAGCCGTGCCGGCGGAACTGCTCGCGGACCTCCTCGATCCGCTCGGCGTGCTGGCCACGGGCCACCCAGCGCACCGCGGCCGGGCCGCCGAACCGGCAGATGGCGAAGGTGACCACGTCGCCGGTCCACGCCGCGAGGGTGGCGACGAGGACGACCACCGGCAGGTTGAGCTCGTGAGCGGTCATCGCGAAGGCCGCGCCGGCGCCCACGACGGCGCCGGTGGGGACCACGGGCACGATCGAGCCGAGCAGCACGCCGCCGAACAGGACGGGGTAGCCGATCGACCCGTCGGTCCAGCCCGCCGCGAGCGCGCCCGTGCTCACGCCGCGACCTCCCCGACGTCCGGCGGCGGGGGTAGGAGCACCGGCTGCCCGGGCTCGGTGACCGCCACGTGGGTGTCGAGGCCCCGTGCGGCGACGGCGGCGGCGAAGGTGCGCGGCGGCTCGACCAGCAGGGGCCGCACCCGGCCGCGCAGGCCCGGGAGCACGGTGCCGCCGGGAACGGCGAGGGTGCCCCAGTGCACCGGGACGGCGACCCGCGGGCGCAGCCGGGCGGTGGCCTCGGCCGCGGAGTCCGGGTCGAGGTGGCCGGGGCCGAGCGTGGGGCCCCAGCCCCACACGGGCAGCAGCGCGACGTCGACCCCGCGGTCGCCCAGCAGGTGCATCTCGTCGAACAGGTCGGTGTCGCCGCTGACGTAGACGGTGCGACCGCCGCCCTCGACCAGGTGGCCGACCGCGGTGGTGTCGGGGCCGTGGGTGAGCCGCGGGCCCCAGCGGTGGCCGGTGTGGTCGGCGGGGACGGCGGTCACCCGCAGGGCGCCGTGGGTGAACGCCTCGCCGGGCAGCACCTCGACGACGTGCCGGAAGCCCTTCGCGCGCAGCCACGCGCCCGCGCCGCGGGGGACGACGACGCGGACGTCGGGCCCGAGCAGGCGCAGCGAGGGCAGGTGCAGGTGGTCGCCGTGCAGGTGGCTGACGAGCACCAGGTCGACGCCGGCCCAGGCCTCGGGGCCCGGCGGCGGGACCACCCGGCGCAGCGGCCCGACGCGGCCGGTGAGCAGGGGATCGGTCAGCACGGTGTGCCCGGCCAGCTCGACGCGCACCGTCGAGTGGCCGAGGAAGTGCATCTCCAGGTCCCCCACGCGCCCAGTATCGACCTGCCCGGCGACAGTCCGGCACCGGTTTGACCCTTACGGGGAGGCCCTGACCACGCCCCCTGCCCGCGTCTCCGTCTGGTCACCGTCTGGTCGAGGTCTTCCCGCGTTGATCAGCCGGTCTGCCTCCCCGTTGATCATGGGCTTGTCGCAGGCGACACGGGAGGACACGCCGGGCGCGGCGGCAACGACCGCGTGATCGACGCGAGAGGGGGCGCCCGGAAGCGCGCGGGACGGACGGGTCGGTTCCGCTGTGACCTGCACGGTCCGTGCACCTCGATGCGCCGGATCGGCGGCGAGGTGGCAGAGTCGAGGAGGTGAAGACCTGGCTCGATGCGTGGCCGGTGTTCCGGCAGCTGACCGGCCCCGACCCGCTGGGACGCGGCAGGGCCGCCCGCAGCAAGGCGACCGAGAACGTGGTCAGCCGTACCGCCACGGCCGACCGCGTGGTGCAGAGTGTCTGCCCCTACTGCGCCGTCGGCTGCGGGCAGCGGATCTTCGTGAAGGACGAGCAGATCGTCCAGATCGAGGGCGACCCGGACTCCCCGATCAGCCGCGGCCGGCTGTGCCCCAAGGGCAGCGCGAGCAAGCAGCTGGTGACCAGCCCGACCCGGGTCACGAAGGTCCGGTACCGCCGTCCGTACGGGACGGAGTGGGAGGACCTCGACCTCGACACGGCGATGGAGATGATCGCCGACCGCGTGCTGGAGGCCCGCCGCAAGGGCTGGCAGGACGAGAACGACGGCAAGCGCGTCAACCGGACCATGGGAGTAGCGAGCCTCGGAGGGGCGACCCTCGACAACGAGGAGAACTACCTCATGAAGAAGCTCTACAGCGCCCTGGGCGCGATCCAGATCGAGAACCAGGCGCGCATATAGCACTCCGCCACGGTCCCCGGTCTGGGGACCTCGTTCGGACGTGGCGGTGCCACTAACACCCTCGAGGACCTGGCGAACGCCGACTGCATCGTCATCGAGGGCTCGAACATGGCCGAGTGCCACCCGGTGGGCTTCCAGTGGGTATCGGAGGCCAAGGCGCGCGGCGCGAAGATCGTGCACATCGACCCGCGGTTCACCCGGACCAGCGCGATCGCCGACCTGCACGTGCCGATCCGCGTCGGCACCGACATCGCGTTCCTCGGCGGGCTGATCAAGTACGTCCTCGACAACGACCTGTACTTCAAGGAGTACGTGGTCGCCTACACCAACGCCGCGGCGCTGGTGGGCGAGGACTTCGTCGACGCCGAGGACCTCGAGGGCGTCTTCTCCGGGTTCGACCCGGAGACCCGCACCTACGACGAGTCCAGCTGGCAGTACGAGCCGGAGGAGCCGCCGCACTCCTCCTCCGACTCCCCGGCCGAGGCCGCCGAGCAGAAGGCCACCGAGCAGCACCCCGACGTCAAGAAGGCCGACCGGGCGCAGGCCGCCGGCAGCGGTGGCCCGCCGATCGCCAGCAAGCCGAAGCGGGACGAGACGCTGCAGCACCCGCGCTGCGTCTTCCAGGTGCTCAAGCGGCACTTCGCCCGCTACACCCCGGAGATGGTCGCCGAGGTCTGCGGCATCGAGCCGGAGGTGTTCGCCCAGGTCGCCCGCTGGATCACCGAGAACAGCAACCGCGACCGGACGACGGCGTGGGTGTACTCGGTGGGCTGGACGCAGCACAGCGTCGGCGCGCAGTACATCCGGACGGCGTCGATCCTGCAGCTGTTGCTGGGCAACATCGGCCGGCCCGGCGGCGGGATCATGGCGCTGCGCGGGCACGCCAGCATCCAGGGCTCGACCGACGTCCCGACGCTGTTCAACCTGCTGCCGGGCTACCTGCCCATGCCGCACGCCCTCCAGCACCAGACGCTGGAGGACTACGTCGCCGACGCGGCCGGCAAGGCCGGCTTCTGGGGCAACAAGCGGACCTACATGGTCAACCTGCTCAAGGCCTGGTTCGGCGACGCCGCGCAGCCGGAGAACGACTTCTGCTTCGACCACCTGCCCAAGATCGACGGCGACCACAGCTCCTACCGGACGATCGCCGACATGATCAAGGGAAAGGTCTCCGGCTACTTCCTCGTCGGGGAGAACCCCTCGGTCGGGCACCCGAACGGCCGGATGAACCGCT
The DNA here is from genome assembly GCF_054050115.1 of Geodermatophilus sp. SYSU D00708. NCBI lineage: Bacteria > Bacillati > Actinomycetota > Actinomycetes > Geodermatophilales > Geodermatophilaceae > Geodermatophilus > Geodermatophilus sp. SYSU D00708. Next base: position 24,509 of record NZ_JBJGYS010000028.1, read on the forward strand.
TCGGCCTGGCCAACCTCGACTGGCTGGTCGTCCGCGACCTGCAGCTGATCGAGTCGGCGACCTTCTGGAACGAGTCCCCGGAGATCGAGACAGGGGAGCTCGCACCCGAGTCGATCGCCACCGAGGTCTTCTTCATGCCCGCGGCCACGCACGCGGAGAAGGAGGGGACGTTCACCCAGACCGAGCGGGTGCTGCAGTGGCGGCACAAGGCGGTGGACCCGCCGGGCGACGCCCGCAGCGACCTGTGGTTCTACTTCCACCTGGGCCGCATCCTGCGGGAACGGTTGAAGGACTCCACCGACCCGCGCGACCGCGCGCTGCTCGACATCACCTGGGACTACCCGGTGCACGGGCCGGAGGACGAGCCCAGCGCCGAGGCCGTGCTGCGCGAGATCAACGGGGTGGGCCCGGACGGCCGCGCCGTCTCCGGGTACATGGACCTCGAGGACGACGGCTCGACGTCCTGCGGCTGCTGGATCTACTCCGGCGTCTACGCCGACGAGGTCAACCAGGCCGCCCGCCGCAAGCCCGGCCGCGAGCAGGGCCCGGTCGCCTCCGAGTGGGGCTGGGCCTGGCCGTACAACCGGCGGGTGCTCTACAACCGGGCCTCGGCCGACCCGGAGGGCCGGCCGTGGAGCGAGCGGAAGAAGTACGTCTGGTGGGACGCCGACGCCGGCCGCTGGGTCGGTGAGGACGTCCCCGACTTCGAGGCGACCAAGGCGCCGTCCTACGTGCCGCCGGAGGGGGCGCGGGCGCAGGACGCGCTCGCCGGCAACGACCCGTTCGTCATGCAGGGCGACGGCAAGGCCTGGCTGTACGCCCCCGCGGGGCTGGTCGACGGCCCGCTGCCGACGCACTACGAGGCGGCCGAGTCGGTCGTGGAGAACGCGTTCTACAAGCAGCAGGCCAACCCGACGATCGAGCGGATCGAGGGGCCGTGGAACCGGGAGAACCCGCCGCGCAGCGAGGTCTTCCCGTTCCAGGTGACCACCTACCGGCTCACCGAGCACCACACCGCGGGTGGGATGAGCCGCACGCTGCCGTACCTGGCCGAGCTCCAGCCGGAGTTCTTCGTCGAGGTGAGCCCCGAGCTGGCCGAGCTGCGCGGGCTCAGGAACGGCGAGTACGCCACGCTGGTCAGCACGCGGAGCGCGATCGAGGCGAAGGTGCTGGTCACCGAGCGGATGCGGCCCATCCGGCTGCGCGACGGCACGGTGGTGCACCAGATCGGCATGCCCTACCACTGGTCCTACAGCGGCATCTCCACCGGGGACTCCGCCAACGACCTGCTGGGCATCGTGCTCGACCCGAACACCCACATCCAGGAGGACAAGGTCAGCACCGCAGACATCCGGCCCGGACGGCGGCCACGCGGGCCGGAGCTGGTGGAGTTCGTGGAGGAGTACCGGCGGCGGGCAGGGGTGGCGTCGGGGCGGGTCGGCCGGAACGGTCGCGACCCGGTCGAGGCGTCCGCCGGGGAGGGATCGAAGCTGTGACCTCGATCAGCTCGGCGAGCCCGGCCTTCACCGGGCGCGACCCGGACCACCGGCTGTTCGGGCCGCTGCCCGACGTCCAGGGGGAGGCCGGCTACGACGCCGACCACCCGGCGCGGGTGGGCTTCTTCACCGACACCTCGGTGTGCATCGGCTGCAAGGCCTGCGAGGTGGCGTGCAAGGAGTGGAACCTCCTGCCGATGGACGACTCGCACGGCACGCGGGACGTCATCGGGCTGTCCGGGATGTCCTACGACAACACCGGCCAGCTGGGCGCCAACAGCTGGCGGCACGTGGCGTTCATCGAGCAGAGCCGCCCGGTGGACCTGCCGATGCCGACCTTCGGCCGGCCCGGCGACGACCGGCAGGACACCGCGCCCTCGCCGTCCAACGCGACCGGCGACAGCCTCGCCGACGCGCAGGCCAGCGTGCTCAACGCCGAGGCGCTGACCGAGTACGACCCGCAGACCGGGCAGTCGGGCACCGACAAGCAGATCCGCTGGCTGATGAGCTCCGACGTCTGCAAGCACTGCACGCACGCCGGCTGCCTGGACGTCTGCCCGACCGGGGCGCTGTTCCGCACCGAGTTCGGCACGGTGGTCGTCCAGGGCGACATCTGCAACGGCTGCGGCTACTGCGTCGCATCCTGCCCGTACGGCGTCATCAACCAGCGCAAGGGCGACGGCCGGGTGTTCAAGTGCACCCTCTGCTACGACCGGCTGACCGACGGCCTGCAGCCCGCGTGCGCCACGGCCTGCCCCACCCAGTCGATCCAGTTCGGCAACCTCGACGAGCTGCAGGCCCGGGCCGACGCGCGGCTGGCCACGCTCAAGGCGCAGGGCGTCGAGACCGCCCGGCTCTACGGGCGGGACGAGGACGACGGCGTCGGCGGCAACGGCGCGTTCTTCCTGCTGCTCGACGAGCCGGAGGTCTACGGCCTGCCGCCGGACCCGGTGGTGACCACCCGCGACCTGCCCGCCATGTGGAGGGCGGCCGGAGCCGCCGCGGCGATGATCGTCGGCGTGGCGCTGTCGGCCGTGCTCGGCTCGAGGAGGCCTCGCTGATGGGGCAGAGATGGCCATCCCTGCCCCGGGAGGTGGCGGCATGACCGAGGGGGTCGAGACGCCGGGTGCGGGCTGGCGCCGGGCCGGGGGCTCGGACGTCACGGCGAACGGCAAGCGGCGCCGTCGCCGGGGCGGTGGCCGGCCCGGCGGCGAGGTGCCGATGGTCGAGGAGGCCGAGTTCACCTCGTACTACGGCCGGCAGATCGTCAAGACGCCGATCTGGAAGAGCCCCGACGTCCCGCTGTACCTGTTCCTCGGCGGCGCGGCCGGGTCGTCGTCGATCCTCGGGGCGATCGCCGACCTCACCGACCGCCCCCACCTGACCCGGGTCACCCGGCTGGTCTCCGGCGGCGGGGCGATCGCCTCGGTGGTCTTCCTCGTGCACGACCTCGGCCGGCCGGAGCGGTTCCTGCACATGCTGCGGGTGCTCAAGCCGACGTCGCCGCTGTCGGTGGGCACCTACATCCTGTCGCCGTTCAGCGCGGCGGCCGGGGCGACGGCCGCGGTGGAGCTGCTCGGCTGGTTCCCGCGGCTCAAGCGCTTCGGCGGGGTGGTCGCGGCGCTGTTCGGCGGGCCGCTGGCCAGCTACACCGGGGTGCTGCTGGCCAACACCGCCGTCCCGTCCTGGCACGCGGCGTACAAGCAGCTGCCGTACCTCTTCGGGGCCTCGGGGATGGCCGCCGGCGGCGGGATCGCGATGGCGCTGACCCCGGTGGCCGAGGCCGGGCCCGCCCGCAAGATGGCGGTGGCCGGTGCGGCGATCGAGCTGGCGGTGACCCAGCGGGTGGAGACCGACCACGGGATCGTCAGCGAGCCCTACCACGAGGGCCGGCCCGGACTCCTGCTGCGCGCGGCGAAAGCGTGCACCGCGGCGGGAGCGGCGCTGACCGTCGTCGCCGGACGGCGGCGGGCGGGCGCGGTGGCGTCCGGCGTGCTGCTCGCCGCGGGGTCGCTGCTGACGCGGTTCGGGGTGTTCGAGGCGGGACTGGCGAGCACCCGGGACCCGAAGTACGTCGTGGTCCCGCAGCGGGAGCGGCTGGCCGCCGGGCAGAACGGCCACGCGTCGACCGTCACCCGCTGAGGGCTGCGTCCGGGCTTCGACCGCCGGTCAGGGCGCGCGCGAGGCGAGGGACGCTCCTCCCGTCGATCCACGCTGCGCGTCGGCTGACGAGTCACCGGTGCCAGTTGCCGTTCCCCGCGGAGCTCGGTTGGCAGGGCACTCAGCGGAAACAGCGACCGTTGGGCTCCGCGCCGGCGGGGAGCCGACGGGTCCGCCGGCGATGTCGGCGGCGAGCTCGCGCAACTTCCGTCGTTGCCTGTGGGACATCTCGTTGAGCAGGTCGAACGACTGCGACTCGGAGATCCCGTGACACTGCATGAGGATGCCCTTCGCCCGCTCGATGGCCGCCCGCGAGGTCATCCCCTCACGCAGCTGGTCGACCTCACGGCGAAGCGCGGAGACCTCCTCGTCGCGGGAGGACGCGAGCTCCTCGCGCAGTGCCCGTTGGACCTCCTTCCGGACCTCCGACAGCAGGCGTTGTAGTGGCAGCACGCCCTCCTCGATTGCACGAAGCAAGGACTCGGCGAGCTGCAAGCGGTCTTGCAGGCTTGGGTGGGTGGTCTCCCCCATGGCGCGGAACTCTGCCGTATCCAGGTGATCAGTTCCACTGTTCTGGTCCGGTATCGTTCCGTAAGCGGATGACTACTAGAGCTTTGGCGCAACTAGGGCTTCCTTCTTGAGCCGCCGTGGTGTTTCCTCCCCGTGACCACGAGAAGCCCGGACCTGGCGCACGACCCACCGCAACCACCGCTCGAGACCACGAGCGGCTGCATGGAACCCGTACAGGGTGCGGGGTGCGCGGCGGGCTGCTCGACAACTCGAGAGGGCCGATGTCGGCCCTCTCCCGTGGTCGTGAGCTGTCCGGAGCCTGAGACCTCCACGCTCTGGTGACAGCCTCTACGCATCGCAGCGTTGGCCCGTCCCCTTCTCGCGGCCAAGCGTGCGAGCGGTCCTTCGCCCATGCCCCCGAATCCGCTGATGAACGCGGAGGCCCCCGTGTGCGGGATTGTTGCTTGTCGCGGTCGTGAGCACGCCTCCGAACGCTTGCTGGAGGCGCTTCACCGGCTCGAGTACCGCGGTTATGACTCGGCCGGGCTCGCGGTAACCGGGATCTTCCGGGACGAACTGGTCACGGTGCGTTCAGTCGGACGAGTTGCCACGTTGGAACGCCGGATCGGCGAGGAGCGTCCGTCTGCGGACCTGGGGATCGGCATCGGACACACGCGGTGGGCGACCCACGGCATCGTCGCCGAGCACAACGCCCATCCTCACAGGGACTGCCACGGTGCGATCGCGGTGGTGCACAACGGCATCGTCGACAACGCGAGCGCGCTGCGAACGGAACTCGAGGAGAGCGGTCACGTCTTTAGGTCGCAGGTCGACACCGAGGTGGTGGCACATCTCCTCGAGGAGGCGTACGCGACGACGGGGGACCTCGCTGCGGCCACCGTGAGTGTCGTCCGCCGCCTCCGTGGCACCTGGGCTCTGGCCGTGACGGCCGCCTTCTGCGCCCAGGTCGTCCTCGCCTCGCGCCGTTCCCCTCTCGTCGTCGGTTCCGGTCCTGACGGGCACCTGGCGGCCAGCGACGTCACGGCGCTGGCGGGGTTGGTGAGCGCCGTACAGGTCCTGCACGACGATGACGTCGTCGTTCTGGGCGACGAGATCACGTGGCTCGACGCGATGGGTCACCCAGTCCCACCACGGGAGACCGTGCGCCTCGATTGGGAGGCCGAGGACGTCGAGTGCGGCGCCTTCGAGGACTTCATGGAAAAGGAGATCGCCGAGCAGCCGTCGGTCGTCTCCCGGCTCCTGGAACGCCTGCTGCCCGAGGTGGCCGACGGGGGGCTCTGGCGGAAGCTCGGCCTCGCCCGGCCGGCTCGGCTGCGCTTCGTCGCCTGCGGGACGTCGTTGCACGCCTCCCAGGTGATGGCGCGCACCTTCGGACTGCTGGCCGGCGTGCCCGCCGAGACGGTGGTGGCCTCCGAGTGCGACGAGATGGTGGCACCCGGGCCGACCGAGGGCCTGCTCACTGTCGCCGTTTCTCAGTCCGGGGAGACCTCCGACGTCCTGCACGCCCTGGATGACGTACGCGGACCCGTGCTGGCCATCACGAACCGGCCGCACTCCTCGCTGGCCCGCCGCTGCGACGCGGTGCTGGAGTCCAGCGCGGGGCCGGAGATTGGGGTCGCGGCGACCAAGACCTTCACGACGCAGGTCGTCTCCGGGGTGGCGCTGGCGCTTGCCTGTGCGGCAACGACCGGCGCCATGGGGCTCCGGGACGTGGCTCGGCAGGCGATGGGACTGGGAAGCCTTCCTGGGCGCCTGGAGTCGGCTCACACCACCGCGTTCCCCGTCGCCACTGCACTGGCCGAAGAGCTGGCGGAGGCGAGGTCGTTCTTCTTCGTGTCGCGCGGGGCGGGTCTCCCGTATGCGGCCGAGGGCGCCCTCAAGCTCAAGGAGATCACCTACCGCACCGCCGACGCCATCCCCGCGGGTGAGTTCAAGCACGGGCCCATCGCACTCATAGAGCAGGGGACGCCTGTCCTGGTGCTCGAGAGCGGGGACCCCGTGCGGCTCGCTGGCGCCGTGGCCGAGCTCGCCTCCCGCGGTGCCCGGGTCATCCGGGTCGGCAGCGGCTCCGAGGACACCTTCCCGATCCTCTCGGGTCCCCCGCCAGCGTGGGGACCGCTCGAGTCGGTCCTTGCGTTTCAGCACCTCGCCCGTTGCCTCGCGGTCGTCCTCGGCCGGGATGCAGACAAGCCGCGCAACCTCGCCAAGTCCGTGACCGTGCTGTGACCCCCGGAGACGTCGACATGACAGACACTCTGCCCACCTCGAACGAGCTCGACCTACCTGGCGTTGTCCAGACCACGCCTCTGCGCGTGAAGCGCAGTCAGCCCGGCGTCTCCGCCGTGGCCATCGTCGGCCTCGGCTACGTGGGACTGCCCACCGCGCTGGCCCTGCACCGCCAGGGTGTCCGTGTCATCGGCGTCGACGTGAGCGCGACGCGTCTCGCGGCGATCCGAGGACGGGCGGTCGACCTGCTGCCCGAAGACCTGGCTGAGCTGGACATCGCTCTTGAGGACCCGGGTTTCCGGATCACCGATGACGGCGCCCTCATATCGCAGGCCGATGTCGTCATCATCTGCGTACCGACCCCCGTCGACCCACATCTCAACCCCGACCTGCGCCCACTGGTCAGCGCCTGCGCCTCTGTCGTGGACTCGGCTCGCCCGGGGCAGCTTCTGATCCTGACGTCTACGACGTACGTGGGCTCCACCAACGACCTCCTGGTGGCTCCGCTCGCGAGGCGGGACCTGATGGTGGGAAAAGACGTCTTCATCGCGTTCAGCCCGGAACGGATCGACCCTGGAGTCGTCGAGCACGCCCAGATGGTCACGCCCCGTGTGGTGGGCGGCGTGACCATTGAGTGCGCACAGCGAGCTGTGCCCGTCATCAGCCTCCTCGCCGAGTCAGTTCACCTGGTCAGTTCGGCCGAAGCGGCGGAGATGACCAAGTTGTACGAGAACAGCTTCCGGGCGGTCACTCTGGCCCTGGCGAACGAGTTTGCGGGCATCTGCAGGTCGATGGGGCTGGACCCTGTCGAGATCACCAATGCAGCGGCGACGAAGCCGCACGGCTTTCTCGCGTGCTACCCCGGACCGGGCGTCGGTGGGCACTGCATCCCGTGCGACCCCCACTACCTGCTCTGGCAACTGCGCCGGCAGCGCACTCCCGCACCGCTCATCGAACGGGCGATGGCGGCGATAGCAGAGCGGCCGCATCAGGTGGTGGCGCGGGCGGTCGAGCTGATGTCGGACCTGGGCCGCGGTCTCTCCGGCGCCCGCGTCCTGGTCGTTGGAGTGAGCTACAAGCCGGGCGTACGGGACGTCCGCGAGACGCCGGCTCTGGAGATCATCCAGGGCCTCGAGGAGCGGGGGGCCCGGGTCCACTACTTCGACCCCCTGGTGCCGACCATGCTGCTCCAGGACGGTCGCACGATGGCGTCCGATGTCTCCGCGCCTGAGGCGGAGTGGGACCTCGTCCTGCTGCACACAGTGCACCCGGAGGAGAACTACTCCTGGGTGTCGCGCCACTCCACGGTCCTCGACGCGACCTATCGCTTCGACACCGTGCCGCAGAGGTACGTCGTCTGACCGCCGGGTCGACCCCTTCCATCCCGAGAGGCTCCAGATGAAAACGCTGATCACCGGGGGCGCCGGCTTCATCGGGTCCCACCTCGCCGACGCGCTCGTCACCGCCGGTCGCGAGGTCGTCGTCCTCGACGATCTCAGCACCGGGCGACGTGACAACCTCGCAGGTCTCGATCCCGGATCCCTGGAGTTCGTGCAGGGCAGCATCGTCGACGAGGGGCTCGTCGAAGAGCTGGTTGCCGGGGTCGACGAGGTCTACCACCTGGCCGCGGCCGTTGGCGTCTTCACGATCCAGCGCCGAACGCTCGACAGTCTGCGGGTCAACCTGCGCGGCACTGAGGTCGTGGTGGATGCAGCCGCCCGGTACGGCGCCCGCCTCCTCGTCGCTTCGACCAGCGAGGTCTACGGCAAGAACACCACAGTGGGGTTGCGTGAAGAGGACGACCGAGTCCTCGGGTCGCCGTTGAAGAGCCGGTGGTCCTACGCAGAGGCCAAAGCCCTGGACGAGACCGTGACGGCCCAGTACGTGCAGCACCACGGGCTGCACGCGGTCCTCGTCCGGCTGTTCAACACCGTGGGGCCCCGGCAGACAGGGCGGTACGGCATGGTCATGCCGCGGTTCGTCTCCCAAGCGTTGCTGCAGCAACCGCTGACGGTGCACGGAACAGGAACGCAGACCCGGTGCTTCTGCCACGTCGCCGACGCGGTGCCGGCACTGATCGCCCTGATGGAGACACGGCAGGCTGTCGGACAGGTCTTCAACGTCGGCAACCCGGAACAGGTCTCGATCCAGGAACTCGCGGAACGCGTGATCGCCCGCACCGGCTCGTTGAGCGGCGTCGTCCATCTGGACTACGAGGACGTCTATGGCCCGGGCTACGAGGACATGGAACGCCGAGTCCCCAACTGTGACCGGATCCGTGCCTTGATCGGCTGGACACCGCGATACACGTTGGACGAGATCATCGACGACGTCGCGGCGTTCCAGCGCGACCACGACCCTCAGTCGGGGGACGCCGATACGCCGTCCCCCCGGGGCGAAGAGCGGGCGGTCGCGACGCCGTGAAGGACGACCCGTCACCCGGGCGCGTCGCAGTCGACAGGCGACGCTCCTTGAGGAGTGTGCTGCCCGAGAAGTCGGGCGACCGGGCGGTGCGGAGGCGCAGGCCCTGGAGGCCATCTGACGGGCGTGTGGTGTTGACGGTGTGCATCCTGGGTCTCGTCGCGGTGGTGCTCGGGACGATGCTGAAGTTCCCGAACGTGTTCGCGAACGACACACCTGGACCGCCCCACGTGGTCGGGGCCATGCCGGTGTGGAACCTCGACAGGGGAAGCGAGACGATCGCTGCGCACGCTTCGTCGTTGACCGGGGCGTCCCCGAGCCTGTACGAGGTGGCGCCCACAGGCGAGATCGTTCTCCGGCCGCAGCCGGATGGGACCTCCGTGCCGGATGCTCTCGATGCGGTGCGGTCGCAGGGCATCCCGATCGTGCCCATCATCTCCAACACCCGGGACGGTGCCTGGGATCCGAACCTGATCCAAGAGCTCCTTCACGACCCGGACCTGCTGGAGCGACACATCGAGGCGATCGTGACGCTCGTGCGTCAGGAGGACTACGCAGGCATAGACATCGACTACGAGAACCTCGTCAGCGCCGACCGGGAGGTCTTCTCCGACTTCGTCACCCGGCTGGCGGATGCCCTGCATCTCGACGACAAGATCCTCGCCGTCGACGTCTTCGCCAAGGAGTCCGACCAGGGATATGACGAGCGCAACCGCGCTCAGGACTATGCCGCCATCGGGCGCGCAGCCGATCAGGTGCGGATCATGGCCTACGACCGACACTGGCAGAGCTCGACTCCTGGCCCCGTCGCGCCGTTGAACTGGGTGCGAAGCGTCGTCGCCTACGCGGTGGAAGAGGTACCCCCACAGAAGGTCGTTCTGGGAATACCGACGTACGGCTATGGCTGGGCAGGCTCGGAGGGGCAGTTGGTCAGCTGGCTCCAGACGTATGCGACCTCGCGCAACCTCGATGTGCCGGTGCGCTGGGACCCGGCCTCTCAGACGCCATGGCTCACATACCGGGACGCAGACGGCGCCGAGCACATCATCTGGTTCGAGAACGCCTACAGCATCGCGTTGAAGCTCGGTCTGGCGCAGACCTACGAGCTGGGCGGGGTGTTCCTGTGGCTCGTCGGCGACGAGGACGACCATCTCTGGCCCCTCCTCTCGTCCTTCCAGGACGGGGAGGACCTCCAGGAGGGGATCCGATGACCCTCTGGCTGCTCCTCGTCCTCGTCATCGGGATCAACTTCGTGCTGTGGGGCAGCGTCGGGTTCCTGAGGCTGTGCGACGAGCGCATCGCTCGGTGGCGGTCCCAGACCCGCCGCGGTCACCACCGTGGCGGGAAGGTCCCGGGACACCCCCTTCCTGTGCGATCGCTGTCCCCGGTGAGCGACGTGCCCGCGGGCCGTCTCACGACCGCAGACGTCGCCGTGCTCATGGCCGCTCACAACGAGGAACTGGTCATCGATCACTCGCTCCGCGCAATCGCTGAGCTCGTCCCCATCCGCAATGTCCATGTGGTCTCGGACTTCTCGACCGACCGTACGGTCGAGCTGGCCCGTAAGGCCGGCGCAAACGTCATCGAGACCCGGACGAACGTGGGGAAGGCGGGCGCACTGGAAGAAGGCATCACCCACTTCCGGCTCTCCGAGCGCTTCGAGGTCGTGCTCATCGTCGATGCGGACACCGAACTCGACCACCGATATTTCGAGGTGGCCCTTCCGCTCTTGGATGATCCTCGGGTCGTGGCTGTCGCCTGCTGCACACAGACGAGGTGGCAGCCGTCGGAGCTCAGCACGATCGGCGCGATGATCGTCGCCCACCGGCAGCGCGTCTACACGCTGATGCAACGGCTGCTCAAGTACGGGCAGACGTGGCGAGGGCTCAGTGCGACGCACATCATCCCGGGGTGCGCGAGCATGTACCGATCCCGCGTGCTCGAACAGATCGACGTCAACCCCGGTGGGTTGGTGATCGAGGACTTCAACATGACCTTCGAGGTCTGCACCAAACGGCTGGGGCAGGTCGCATTCTCGCTCCAGGCGTGCGCGTACACCCAGGACCCCAATCGCTACCGGGACTACGTGCGACAGATGAAGCGCTGGGCGCTCGGTCTCTGGCAGACGTTGCGCCGGCACCGCCCCCGGCGTGGTGTGTTCGGCGCCATGCTCGTAGTGCTCATCTCAGAGCTGATAACGAGCAGTCTATTTCTCCTCCTCGTGCCGCTGACTCTGTTCGTCTGGGGGGCGGCGGCGCTATCGTCCGTGGCGGGCCTTGATCTCGGTGCACATGTCGCCGACACCATCGACGACCACGTCAATCTTACGCTCATCGTTCTGGGTATATTGCTGCCCGACTATCTCCTCACTTGTTTCGTGGCTCTTCTGGACAAGCGTCCCCGCTATCTCTATCTCGGACTCTTCTTCATGGCGATGCGCGTGACCGACGCCTTTGTGGCCCTGTACATGCTGCCGCGTGCATGGCTGGAGCGCTCCAATGGCCAGTGGCAGAGCCCCCCTCGTCGCGCCATCGCACCGGGGGAGCCCGGGAGAGACGTCGCCTGACCAGGGCGGAAGCGTCCGGGGATCCGACTCCGAGACCCGCGTGGCAGTGCTGGTGCTCAATGACGTGGACGAGAGGTGGACGACCAATGAACCAGGAACACGTCTGCCTTGGCGATGAGGCAGTGGATCGACGCGATCTCTGGAGTCAGAGCCAGAGTCAGAGCCGGAGCCGGAGCCGGGGCCGGGGCCGGGGCCTCCATGGCACCACTTCCCCGGTTCGGAGATTCGATCGTCCCGCTCTCTTGATCTGGCTCGCGTCCGTGGCGACGGCCATATAGACGACGGCTCGCGTATCCCCGCACCGGCCAATCTGACCCCATGGACCCGCCAATTCGAACCTGGCCGGATGGTGTTCAGCAGGCGTCGAGGGAGGAGGGAGAAACTCTCGGTAGTCGGCGCGCCGACGACTCCCGAAGTGATGGCAAAATGGCGAGAAAGGGTGGAGTTCCTGGCACGATCATTGCACTGACCGATCAGGAGGTGAGGAATGCGTATCACGGGCCTGGGTCACGCCGGCCTGCTTGTCGAGACCTCGTCGGGCACCGTTCTCTGTGACCCTTGGAGATCACCCGCGTTCTTCGGGTCGTGGTTTCCCTTCCCTGACAACACGTGGCTGGACTGGGATGCGATCGGACGAACCGACTACCTCTACATCAGCCATCTCCACAAGGACCACTTCGATCCAGATCTATTGAGGCGTCACGTCCGCAAAGACGCCACGGTCTTGTTGCCTGATTACCCGACGCATGAACTCGAGAGCGGTATACGGGACCTCGGCTTCACGAGACTCGTGCGGACGAGGAGTGGAGAACCGGTCGAGCTGGATGGCCTGCGGATCATGATCACTGCGTTGACCGGCCCGGGGGACGGTCCCGTGGGGGATTCGGCGCTCTCCCTCGACGACGGCGAGACGATCATCCTCAACCAGAATGACGCCCACCCACTGGACACCGAACGGCTCAAGCGGTTCGGCTCGTACTCCGCACACTTCCTGCAGTTCTCCGGCGCGCTGTGGTGGCCGATGGTGTACGAGTTCCCGACGGCCGCGAAGCGGGTTTTTGCTCAGCGCAAGCGCGCCATGCAGGAAGAGCGAGCGCTCCGCTACATCGAGGGGGTCGGAGCCACTCACGTCTTCCCCTTCGCTGGTCCTCCCTGCCTACTGGATGACGAGCTGAGCGAGCTGAACGGGCGCGGTTCGGGCCGGATGGCCGAGCAGAGCATCTTCGTCGACCAGCACGAGTTCCTCCGGGCCTACGCCGAGGGTGGCCGCGACAACGGTCACCTCCTGCTGCCGGGGACCCAGGTGGAACTCTCCGGCCGCGCCTGCACGGTGACGCAGCCGCACCCGGAGGCGGATATCCGGGCGATGTTCGAGGACAAGGAGACCTACCTCCGTGACTACGCCCGCCGTCGGCGTCCGGAGATCGAGCGGGAGAAGGCATCGTGGGTCGATGTCCAACCGGACCTGTTGGCTCGGCTCAAGGCGTGGTGGGAGCCGTTGTTGTGCCGCGCCGCGCGGATCCGTGCCGGGGTGGGCGGTCCCGTGCGGCTCAATGTCGGCAGCCGGGCACTCGTGGTGGACTTCCCTCACGCCGAGGTCCGGGAGTGGAATGGCGAGGCGTGCCGTTACCAGCTGTCGCTCCCAGAGGAACTCGTTGCTACCAACGTCGAGCGTCGTGAGGTTGACTGGCAGAACAGCTTGTTCTTGTCGATGCGCTTCTCGGCTCGACGCATCGGCGCGTACAACGAGTACCTCTTCACCTTTTTCACGTGCCTGTCCGAGGATCGCATCGACTACGTGGAGAAGTGGTATGCCGAGCAGAGCGACGACGGCCGGGACGTGGTCCTGGACGGCTGGACGGTGCAGCAGCGCTGTCCGCATCAACGTGCAGACCTCGCGCGTTTCGGTCACGTCGAAGGAACCACGCTGACGTGTGACATGCATGGCTGGCGGTTCGACCTGGAGACCGGCACCTGTCTGACGTCCCCGGATTACCCGTTGAGGGTGTCCGCTCACGCGTGACGGTCCCGGACGATCCTGAGCGTCGAGCCCGCCGGGACGCCGTAGAGGCTGTCTTGCTGGAGGGGCGAGCCGGCCAGCTGCTGGCCGGCTCGGCCGACCGCCGTGCACTCGGCGCGGAGGGGGGATCGGCCGGTGATGAAGGACGGGTCTCACGCTTCAGCAGCGGTCCCCTGCCTCGAACTGGAGGTGGATGAGAAGACCGGTGGATGCGTCGGTCTCGCGGTCCACGCCGCAGCTGCCATGGCTGATGCCAGCAGCCGGGCGTGTCGTCTCCAGCGGCTGCATCCTGCACGCACACACCTGACCCGACGGACTCCTACGCCCAGGCGGCCGACGGCGCCCGAGTGGCGGTCGGATGCCGTCAGCTGGGCGGAGAACAGATCTGAGCGATCGTTGCTGAGCCGCACCGCTTCATCGAGCCGTGCCTCCTGAAGTTCCGCTGTCCACGCGACTGGCACGATGTTCGGACGCCACGATCCCTGCAGCCCTGGGCCATCTCACGTCGGATCGCAGGAGGGCGGGGCGATGCGAATCGGGATCCCGGGTGCCCGCCGGTCGGTCCGCTCGAGCGACGCCAGCCGATTGCTCGGAGCTGCGGCGGCCTCCTGACGGCGTCCCCCGATGGGTGGGCCCAGCTCACCTGCCCCAACTGGTGGAGGGACCGAGCCGGGTCGGCAGTGAGAGAGCGCGCTTCACGGCCGAACGTTGAGCGACAGTCGACCATCTCCATGTCGTCGTGCGGCGGGGCCGCCGATCTATGGCTGCTTGGTTGCTCTGGGATGCCAGGAGGGCGGGGCGCGTCACAGGGAGTTCCGTTGCCTGCGCCTCGACGGGGGGCCGACATAGAGGACCATCTGCAGGGCCAGGACTGCGGCCACTGTCCAAACGAAGGGCGAATCCAAGATCGACGTCCCATCGTCACCACCGGCGCCGGCCGTCCCACTTTGGGCTGAACCGATGTCATCTGAGGCAGTCGGGGAGATGGCGGGGCGACCGGAGTCGACGAGCCTGTAGTCATCGGTCGTGAGCGTGCCGCTGTCGCCCAGGACGAGCCCGAAGGTCATCGCGGTCGCATCGGCCGGTACAGGAGGAGTCGTGAATGTGGCTTCGGTCCACACGGTCGGTGCAGCTGGGGGGTCGAACCACGGGCTGAACACCCAGTTGGCCCAGCGGAATGAAGCGTCGCGGTAGTAGAGGGCAAACTGGGTCCTGCCTGTGGACTGATACCAGACGCTGATCTGGTAGACCTTGCCTGGCTCAACAGTTGGCGCGCAGGAGTGGATGTCCAGCGTCGGTAGCAGCTTGGCGTCGCCGTCTGTGTACTCGGTGATCTCCAACCTCTTGGCGGTGTTGCCGGTGTGGCCCGGTGACACAGTGGTCCACGCATGGTTGTTCTTGCCCCAGTGGCTGGGCTGCCAGCATGACGGGAACCCCGTGGATGGGTCATCGGTCTCCAGCGAGGGATTGTTCAACGCATTGACGCCCACCGGCGCCGGCGGTCTCGGCGCCACCGCCTCAGCGGGTCGGTACTGGTAGTCCGTGCCCATGTACTGCCGGACGGTCTGGTCGATGGTCTGGACGACGGTGTTGTTCGCCGCGTCGGCTCGAAAAGCCGCCAACCAGGAGACGAACTCGTTGAAGAGTGCTGGCGTGGTCGACGAGATGGCCGGGCACTCCGCGCTGCCGACAGGGGCGCAGACGTGGTGAAAGGTCAGGATGATCCAGCCGCCACCGTGGTCCACTGCGTTGGTGACTGCTGCCTTCATGTCGTCGAGCGTCCACGAGGAGTCGACCTGCCGGGGGGCTTTGAGGTATTGCGGGTCCTCAGGGGGTAGTGACTCGGCGTAGGGGCAGTTCTCGCAACTGCCCGGCGCGACGATGTCCACGAGCCCGCGCGAGGTGTTGTAGCCGCAGTCCGCCGCCTCCTGCTCGATCGCCGGGATCGCTCTCATGAAGGGATAGGCGAAGCTGGTGGGCTGGAACCCCCAGCTCTCCAGCACCGCGCGACCGTCACAGATCTCCGCCCTGACCTCGGGCGCAGGGAGCTGGGTAAGATCCGGGTGGGACACGGTGTGGCCACCGATCTCATTGCCATCCTCGGCCATGGCGCTCAACTGGTCGCGGGTCAGGTATCCGCTCCCATCGATCCACCCTGTGACGATGTAGAAGGTCCCGATCAAGCCGTTCGCAGTCATGGTCTGCTCTGCCGGGAACTGGTCGGCGTTACCGTCGTCGAACGTCAGCGTCACCACGGTGGGGTTGGGGGCTGCCTCTGCCGCCGGCGTGACCTGCCCCACCATGGACGCCGCTATGAGCACCAGGACAGTGCTGGCCAGGGCCACGGGAGACCTTCTCGTGTCCACGGACACCTCCGGGATGTGGCGCACCCGCCCATGTCCACGCCGCCCCCGCCCTGTCAGGGCAGCACAGCCACGGCAGGTGTAGGCGACAGCATTCAGGTGAGAGAAGGGATGGGCAACACCGTCTCGAACGGTTCCGTGGTTTCGTCACCCTCGTTCCGAGGCGTTGGGTCGGCCGCGGTATGGCTGTGAGCAATACCGCAACTGCGTGCCGTGGACGCCGACCTGGCATCACCGGCGGGTCGGTCGCAGCGACCAGTCGCTCGCCCAGGCAAGTGGTCAATCAGTTGTCACCAGAATCAGCCAAGGTCCGTCTGGGACATCGGCGTCATCGACGAACCACCAGTCGACGCGGTCGTCACTGCCGTTGAGATCTGTGAAACCGAGGCAGCCGTTGAGTGCAGGACTGACGTCCATCCCGGCTCCGTTGAACCGCTGGTTGGCGGGCCGAGCGTCGTCTGTCCCGAACACATAGCGTGCGTCGTCGTAGACGCTCGGTCCGGCGTCCTGAATCTGCCCATAGCAGACTCGCTCCCCCTTGCGGATGGCGACCCAGCGGTTCTTCATGATGGATTGCTCTGGGTCGGTGAGCTTCTCCTCCCAGCCGGGGTCGTGTGCCCACGGCACCACTGTGCTGCGCTGCGCGGCGGCCGAGGGGTCGTTGACGTCATCGAACGGGAGATCGAGATAGAAGGGGTTCTGCTTCGGCGTCATCCGGGTGGGGAAGTAGTTGTTGCTGGCGACGCGGCGCTCTGTCTCGCAGACGCCATCGATCTCGACGCCGTCGCACCCGCCATAGCTCTCCAGCCAGTTGTCGTCATAGGCAGAGATCAACTGACTGCCATCATCCGCATCAGGATCCGCGATCTCTCCGACCCAGAACGTCGTTGCGACGATGGACGAGTGAACCGGATAGCGCGCACTCGTCACCGCTGGTGGTGTCAAGTGACGCGATTTGCCCGATGGGCCTTGCTGGCCCTTCTCTGCGTCTTCGGGGCTATAGCTTGTAGTAGCTGTGGCCGTACTGGCGGTGATCATCGCGAAGGTCAGGACCTCGAGGAATCCATGACTCGATCCCATTCGACGAGGCTAGACAATCGAAGTGGTGACGTCACCGGTTTCCGGCTTGTCTGGCGTCGCAGACACAGATCAGGTGGGTCACGGGCGCGCTGTCCCGATCGGCCGTGTCGCGGACCAAGGCGTGGGAGGATGGTCATCATCCGAGCAACCGGCAGCAGAGCGGTGCCAGCCAGTCGCCGCGGCGCTGCGAGCGGGGCGACGACGACAGTGGTGGCGGTGAGCCGCCCCACCTGGCAGGTCGGAGCGGTGGCGCTCGTGGGGCGCCCAAATGGCGAGCGGAGTCTCGGCCCTGATTGACAGGAACTCCCCGGGGCGCACAGGGGCGCCGCCAAGCGAGACGCCGACCGCCTGCCCGGCGAACCGTCGAGCGTGGCCGGAGGAAGCCGCTGAGGAAGTGGTGTCCCGCGACGCGCGGTGCCGAAGCGAGGCTGCGGATGTGCGCGGTGGCGGTGAGGACGAACCCGGGGCAGATCACCGGCAGCTCCATCGCCCTGCGTGTCCTCTTCGAACTCGGATGCTGTCCTGCTCAAGAGTTTGACGCGACCCTCGGTAGAGCAGTACGTCCAGGAGAGGGTCCCTCAGCGCGCCCGGAAGGCAAGACCCGTCCGCGTATCGTCATCATGGCGATGTGCGTCCGCGCCGGGCGCCGCCGGTGAAGGGCCGGTGTGTCCCTCTTCGTCCTCGCGGTGCCCGCGCTGCTGGTCGTCGTCCTGGGCTACGTCGTGGGCTACGCGGTGTGGGACGGCGTCGGGCTCGGCGGCAACCCGGAGGTCGCCGGCTGGGTCACCGGCCTGGTGCTGCTGGCCGCGGTGACGTGGGTGCTGACCCGGCGGTGGCGGAGGAGGGGCTGACGGGGTCGTCCCGCGCCGTCGCGGACGCCCGTCTGCGGGATCAGCGGGTGCCGGTGTAGCGGATGACCGTCCCCGCGCCGGTGACGCGGGCGGTGTGCAGGCTCACCGTCGCCCGGCGCATCGCCTCGTGGGCGGAGAGGCCCTCCTCGAGCGCGACGACGCCGGCGCAGGCGCCCAGCCCGGGGATGCCCAGCGCGGCGATGGCGACGGTGAGGCGGGTGGCGGCGGTCCCGGCGGCCGCGACGGTGCCGCCGATGAAGACGGCGTACTCGTTCGGGCCCGACCGGCCCAGCCAGTCGTCGCCGCGCAGGGAGCGGGCCACGACCGCGGTGGCGGCGGTGAGGGCGCTGGTGGCGGTGGGCCAGGTGTCGTCCCGCCGCAGCAACCCGAGGACGATCAGCGCGCCGGGGGTGTGCGCCGCCGCGGCGAGCCACTCGGTCAGGTGCGCGGACACCGAGTTGGGGCCGGGCAGGAGGCTCGTGGCGTCGTCCTCCGGGGGCAGGAGGAACGAGACGGGCAGCGAGACCCCGAGCGGGTTGTGTGCGAGGGACATGAGCCCGGGATCGGCCGCCTCCGAGGAGGTGTGCAGGCGGGGACGGCGGGACCCACCCGGAGTGGTGACGACACGCGACCGACTCCGAGACGAGACGGCCCCGTTCCGTCGTCCCCAGCCCGTAGGGTGCGCCGCGGGGGCACGGTGGGATGCCTTGGCGGGGGCGACGGGGGAGCACGTGGCAGTCGAGGACGACGTCGCGGCCGTGGCGTTCACGGTCGAGACGAGGCTGGGTCCGGCACAGATCCGCGAGGCCGGACGGCGGGCCGCGGAGGCCGGCCGCGCGTACATGCAGACGACGATCACCGAGACGCAGGCGACGGGCCCGGTGGTCCGGTACGTGGCACACGGCCCGGGTGGGTTCGTCCGGCAGATGGCGCTGCAGGTCCGCTGGGAGGACGCCGGTCCGGGCCTGCGGCAGGTGCACTTGACCGTCGGCGAGCACCTGGTCGAGCGTCCGCGGTTCCTGGGCATCCCGCTCGGCCGGGCGTCGGTGCCGGCGCTGCCGTCCGCGCGCCGGTTCGCCGACGCCCTGCGGGCCGCGCTGACCGAGCCCGCGCCGCGCGGGGCGGCCGAGGCGGTGCCCGAGCCGCGCCGGACGGCCCAGCTCCCCGCACCGCGCCGCACGCCGGCCTCCAGCCTCCCGACCGAGCGGTAGGACTCGCCGGCCCGGCGTGCCGGTCGCACGCACCGTGATGGCGCGCCGTCCGCCGGCTGTGCTGGGGCACAACGTCCCTGCTCGGTTGTGAGGTGCGCCACATAGCGTCCTCCGCCACGGACGGGGGTGTTCCGGATCGCGCCGATGCCGCTCCGGCCCGCCGCAGAGGGGGAGGCCACCGTGCGCAGCGCCGTCCAGACCGTCGCGACGTGACCGCATGAGCCCGGCTGTGCGCGGCACCAACACCGTCCAGGAGCGGCTGGTCTCCGAGCAGCTCGAACCCGGTGTCGACCTGTTCGGCACGCCGGTCCTGGTCACCGGCGGCACCGGGTTCCTGGGCTCGTACGTCGTCCCACGGCTGGTCGCGGCGGGCTGCCGGGTGACGATCGTGGCGCCGGACCCGGGCTGGCGGGAACCGGTCCGGCAGGCGGTGCGGGACGGCGTGGTGCGGCTGCTGCCGGAGGCGGAGTGGTGGCGGCCGGAGGCGGCGGCGCGGGTGGCCCGCGGCGCGGTCGGGACCGAGCACCTGGTGCACCTGGCCTACGCGCCGGTGCCGCCCGGGCAGGGGACGCCGGTGCGGCGGGCCGAGCACGAGCTCGGGGTCAACGTCTGCGGACCGCTCGAGCTGCTGCTCGCGCTGGGGGACCAGGTCGGCCACGTCGTCCTGACCAGCTCGCTGGAGATCTACGGCGGGACGCCGCCCTGCCCGGTGGACGAGGACGTCCGGCCGGAGCCGGCCGACGCCTACGGGGCTGCCAAGCTCGCCCTGGAGGACCAGCTGCGGATCTCGGCCGCGACGGGCGGGCCCGAGGCGACGGTGCTGCGGATGAGCACGGTCTACGGGCCGGGGGAGACGGTGCCGCGGGCGGTGCCCCGGTTCGTGCGGGCCGGGCTGGCGGGCTTGCCGGCGACGATCGCCGGCGACGGGCTGGAGCGCCGCGACTACCTGCACGTCACCGACGCGGCGCGGCTGGTGATGCGCGCGGTGGCCTCCCCGCCGCGGGGCGGGTCGGCCTTCCGGCTGGTGCACGGCGGCAGCGGGACGGCGGAGCGGACGGTGGCCCTCGCGCAGCGGGTGCGCCGGTTGCTCGCCGTCCGCGGGGTGGAGGCGCCCGAGCCGCGGCACATCGAGGGCCCGTACGTGGCCGACGTCCTGACGCGGACCGACCGGGGGCGCGAGCAGCTGGGCTTCGCGCCGCTGGTGGACCTCGACGATGGCCTGGCCGGGGAGATCGACTGGTTCGCCGCGCGTCCGGACCTCTGGCGGGACCTCGCCGTCGACACGACGGTGTGACGGACCTGTCGCCCTCACTTCGGAGAGTGATGGGACACTGACGGTGTGAGAGAGCGACGGGCCATCGGGCACACCGGCACCGCCTGCAGTCTCTGCGGTCACCAGGGTCTGGTGCTGACCGAGTCGCGCCTGCCGCGCCGGGGGCTGTCCCGGCTGCACCCGCGGTTCGACGGCGACGTGCGCCTGTACGAGCTGTGCGAGGGCTGCGGCGCCAAGCACGCCGTCGACCTCGTCGCCTGACGCAGCCGGTGGCAGGGGACGCCGCCTCGGCTGACGATGGGCCCGTGGAGTCGGAGGGGGCGCCGTCCGGCTCCGAGCCCGAGGTCGTCGGGTCGCGCATGGCGCGCAACCGGGCCCGGCACCGGGCGCGGCGCTCCCGGCTGCAGAAGGTCCTGCTGGCGCTGCTCGGCGCGCTGGTCGTCGTCGCCGGGCTGGGAATCGGCCTGGGCACCTGGCAGGTGGACGACGTGGCGTCGGACGTCGACCGCGTCGAGGACGCCTTGCCCAGCGGTGACCGGCCCGCACCGGCGGAGGCCGACCCGTCGACCGGGCAGGAGGCGCAGACGTTCCTCGTCGTGGGCGTGGACCCCTCCGACGTGGCCACCGGCGAGACCCGCGCCGAGGCGGCGCTGCTGGTGCGGCTGACCGGCGACCGGCAGCACGCGCAGGTGGTGACCTTTCCACTGGACACCTGGGTGGCCGGCACGGGCAGCACGCTCGAGGGCGCGTTCGGTGCGGACGGGCCGCAGGGCGCCGTGCGGGCGGTGGAGACGCTGACCGACGTCCGGGTCGACCACTACGCCGAGCTCGACTACTCCGGCTTCGCCACGGTGACCGACGCGCTGGGCGGGATCACCGTCGACGTCCCGGAGCCCTACGCCAACCGGGGGTACACGTTCGCGGCCGGTCCGCAGCAGATGGACGGCGCCGCCGCGGTGGCCTACGTGCGCGACGCGAGCGCCGCGACACGGGCCGGGGCGCCGGCCCGCCAGCAGCAGGTCGTGCAGGCGCTGTTCGCCCGTCTGGGCGAGCGGGGCGCCTTCTCCGACCTGGGGCGGCTGGGCGACCTGCTGGACTCGGTGACGGGCGCGCTGCAGGTCGACGACTCGCTGGCGTCGGAGGACCTCGTGGCGACCGCCTGGGAGTTCCGCGGCGTGGGGGACCCCGAGTTCGTGGCCGCTCCGGTGGGCGGCCCGGGCGTCGAGGGCGGGACGCCGGTGCAGTACCTCGACGAGGGCCGCGCGGCGGCGCTGTGGGGCTACCTGCAGGAGGACTCGCTGGCCGGCCACCTCGGCGAATTCCGCTGACCGCCGTGGCCCGCGCGTTCGGTCCCCGGTCGCTGTGGGCCACCGTGCCCGTCTACACGGTGCTGCTGCTGGTCGTGGTCCTCGACGTGCGGGCCGTCGTCTTCTGGGCCCGGGTGGGCGGCTCCCTGGGCACGCCGATCGCGTGGGCGGCAGGGGGCGTCGCGGTGCTGGCGCTGCTGCTGCTGGGCTTCGACCTGCGACGGCAGGTGCTGCTGGCGCGGGACCGCGAGGACTGAGCGCTACTCGCGACGTCCGGCGGTGAGCAGGAGGCCGGCCTCGGACAGCAGCGCGGCCGCCCAGCCGCAGACCACGAAGACGTCGCCGCGGTGGATGCCGTGGTCCTCGGCCAGCCGGAGGACAACCGGGCCATCGTTGAGGTACTGGCCGGTGAGCAGGAGGACGGCGAACGCGGTCAGGACCCCTGCGACGACGAGGCCGAACAGCCAGCGGAGCACCGGCGCACGGTAAGCGAGCTGTCAGGCCGCGGGTGGCTACGCGCGTCCCATGTCCCCCGGTCGGGTCAGGGTGGCGGCAGCAGGCCGGCCCGCGCCTCGGCGGGTGAGGGCGCGGACAGGCTGCCGGTAACGTGGCTTTCGAGTGAGTCCTCGGGGGCGACGCCGACACCTACAGTGACGGCTCCACCGACGCCACCGCTCACCTGCAGGGCCGCATCGAACCGCGTTCGCGGCCGGTGGTGGCACGTTCTACCTGCCTGGCGGCACCTGTCAGCACTCGGGTCTGCTGCTCCGCAGCAACGTGTGCCTACGGGCCGCATCGCGATCCGCTGTGACGCTCAAGCTCGGGCCGGCGGCGAACGCGCAATGGATCGCCATGGCGGACGAGGTGACCGCATCCTCGGCAACATCTACCTGGCGGTGTACTGGCCCACCGGCTCGGGCTGTAACGAAGTGCCGGGCATCCAGGTCAACACGACCGGATCCATCGCCTGCCCGGCCGAAGGTTACATCGATCTGCCCGTCGGGCGGACGATCACCCTGCCGCCCCGGGAACTTCCTGTCATCGGCTGCGACAACACCAGTGCCGCGTTCTGGGCACCCTCAGCGACGAACCTCGTCAGCGACATTCTCAGGGGGTCCTACTTCAAGAGGATGTTCCCGGCGCTCGCCGTGCCGTGGCTCCTAGCCCAGCGAAGGACCGGTCGATCTACCTGGCCGGCGTGGCATGAACCGTTAGCTGACCGAGTCGCCGGTGGGGGCCTTCGTCTCCACCGGCGACAACGCCGCGGCCGGCCTGCGCGGCTTCTGGCCCAGCACCGCCCAGCTGATGACCGCGAAGCGGCCGAAGAGCAACTCAAAGACGATCGGCAGGCCGATCGCGAACACCAGGCCGAGGACGAAGAGCAGCGGCGTGCCATCAATGCCCAGCCGCAGCCCGACAATCCGAGCGCCAGCGCTGCCGAAGACGTGCAGGAGGTAGATGGCGAAGGAGAAGCCCCCCAGCCACACCAGGAAGCGTGATGCGAGATACCGGCGCAGCGCCAGCAGCGTGACCACGACGAGCACGGCGACGGCCAGGCTGAGAGCCCGCGACGGGATGCCCGGCCAGTCGACGTCGGCCAAGATCGTGTAGAGCCGCAGGGCGTACACGGGCAGAAAGAACACAGTGGCGATCAGTAGGCTGCGCGGCTGCAGCAACTGGTCGGAGTACCTATGAGCCGCGTAGCCGAGCAAGAAGAACGGCAGCAACCGCAGGAACCCGTTGATGCTGAACACCGCGATATCGGACGGCAGCCTCACCAGGATGAACAGCACGAACGTCGCCAGGGTGACCATGCCCCAGGAACGGAAGGTGCCCAGCATGTTGAAGGCGTCAAGCGCGCCGACGAGCAGGAAGATCAGGAGGATCGACTGCAGGAACCACAGGTGCTGGTAGCCGAAGAGGAAGGCGTGCGGCAGGTCGGACAGTTCCGGCCGCGTGTTGGTGCCGGGGACGGCCATCTGGACGAAGAAGAAGACGGTGCAGACGACGACGAAGGGGACGAACAGCCGTCGCACCTTGCCCTTGACCAGGGGAGCGAGGCCCGCCTTGGCCCGCACCGGGCGGTAGGCGTACACGTAGCCGGACAGCACCGTGAACAACGGCATCCGCAAGTCCTCGAGCGCGCGGTAGAAGAACCGCCACCCTGAGTCGTCTTCCACTGTCAGCCCCAGGTCCGCCCTGGAGCCGATGACGTGGCCGGCGACCATAAGAATGACAGCGACGCCTCGCAGCGACTGGATCCCCAGATCCTTGCCCCGCGTGGTCGCGGTATCCGCACGTGACTCCATAGACCCTGCTCCCCCGTAGCACAGATGACCGATAGATGGTTGCACGGCGCACAGGGACTGACGGAATGACTCCGGTCACTGCCCGCGCACCTCACTCTTCCGCGGCCCAGGTCGCCGATAGGGGGCGCTCGCGGTGTGGGCCCCCCGCGCGAGACCGGTCCCGGGCTATCCGCGGTGACCAGTTAGCCACCGACACCGGCCCGCTACTGAAAGTGATGGCCCGATGCCTTACCGTGTCATTGGTGGGCATGACATCATCGAGACTGGCCTCGAGTTCGCTCTACCGGAGGGTTCGCCGCTCTCTCGCCGCAGCCAGTGGGACCCTGTTGGTCGCAGGTGGGATGTTCCTAGGGCGGGGCCCCGACACCTGGGCAGCAGCTTGGAACAGCGGATCGATGGCCACACTGGAGGCGTGGTTCCAAGAGCACACCGGACCGAGTGTCGCCCTGAATCGCATCCCGCTCACTGGCGCGCAGATCATCAACTCACAAGCCGACGCCGACGCCCTGGCCGGTCGGATCATCGATGGCACCGTGCAAATCCGCGCCGACAACGTGACCCTCCACGACTTCTTGTTGCGCGGCGACGGATCCCGCGAACTAGTCCGCGTCGTCGGTGCCCGTCACGACATCACCATCGTCGACGCCGAGATCGACGGGCGAGGCAAGAAGAACAGCATCGGCATCGGCGGCGCCTCCTACGCCAGAGCCGTCACGCTAGAACGCGTGGAGATTCGCCGAGTCGGATTCGACGCGATCCGGCTCATGGCGAATAGCACCTACCGGCACGTCTATGTCCACGACCTGTGGCGGTGGAACAAGGCCGTCGAGGGGCGCCCATACAG
The DNA here is from genome assembly GCF_054050115.1 of Geodermatophilus sp. SYSU D00708. NCBI lineage: Bacteria > Bacillati > Actinomycetota > Actinomycetes > Geodermatophilales > Geodermatophilaceae > Geodermatophilus > Geodermatophilus sp. SYSU D00708. The sequence continues at coordinate 49,167 of NZ_JBJGYS010000028.1, forward strand.
GGCCGCCAACCCGCAAAAGACCGACCCACACACCGACGCCGCGCAAGCCGTGCGAGGCGGCGGGCTCATCGATGAAAGCTGGCTGGACAACGCCGGCATCAAAGCGGCCAACGCCACTGCGGCCGTGTTCATCAGCCCCGGTGCTGGACCGATCGACGGGTGGACGATCCGGCGGAGCTACCTCAACGGTGGCGGCTACACCGTCCACGTCCACGCAGGCCCCTATGGCGACCCCGAGAACATCGTCATCGACCGAAACCGGTTCGGCCGAGGCCACCGCCTCGGCATCTACTCCCACCGGGACGTTCCGGCCAGCAGCATCACCAAGAGAGGCAACGTGTGGGCCGACACCCTGAAACCCGTCACCTGACTCAACCATAGGGGGGCGCTTTCGGCGCCTCAAGAGCTCCTCGGTTGGGTGGCCTGGTCAGCTGGGCAACCGACCGGCGCGCGCCTTGGCGGTAAGGGCGGTGCGGACGGCGGCGTCGACCTGCTCGGCAAAGGTCGGGTCGCTGTCGACGCGGGCCAGGACGGCATCAACCATCTCCCGGACCTGCCCGGCGTCCACCGTGAGCACAAGGGTGCCGCCGGCAGCGAGGAAGCGCACGGCGCGCTCACCGATCGGCACGCCCTGCACGGCCTGGGCCGCGCCGACGTCGTCGGAGATGACCACACCGTCGAAGCCGAGCTGATCGCGCAGGACGTCGGTGACGACGGTGGGGGAGAACATGGCCGGGTCGGTCGGGTCGAGCTGCGCATAGGTGGCCGACGACATCATCACGAAGGGGTCGGCGTCAGAGTCGGCGAGTTCGCCGAAGAGGGCGACCTGCTCGTCGTCCCGCGTGGTGACGTCGTCGGTGACGTTGGCGCTGTGGTCGGTGTTCTCCGGCACCCGGCCGAGGCCGGGGAAGGGCTTGAGCGTGGAGGTGACGCCGTGGGCGGCCAGGCCATCGACGACGGCGCCTGCTGCCGCTTCGACGGCGTCGGGGGTGCTGCCGTACTGGCGGCCGTAGGCGCCAATGGGCGCGTTGCTGCTCTCGGTGCCCTCAGGGACGACGTCGACGACCGGGGCGAGGACGAGGTTGATGCCCGCGGCGGCCAGGGAGGCACCGAGCCCGTCGACGAGGCTCTTCATCTCGTCGGCCGGCAGGCGGCCCTGGTCGACAGCTCGGGGCAGCTCGCCGAAGCCGGGGCCGGAGAGGGTCTGTACGGACCCGCCCTCTTGGTCGGCGGCGACCCAGGGGTCGACGTGCGCGGTGCTGTCGGCCCAGCGGGAGGTCGTGGCGGCGAGCTCCTCTGCCGGCGCGCTGGTGCGACCCTGGAGGAAGACGCCGCCGATGCCGGCCTTGGCGACAAGCGCGTCGGCGGGGGAGAGGTCGCCCAGCGGGACGCCGACGACGATGAGCTGCGCGACCTGCTGTCGGCGGTCCAGCTCCGCCAGCGCGGCCTCGACCTGCTGCTGGACGGGGTCGGGCGTCGGCGTGGGGCTCACCGTGGCTTCGGTCGTGGGAGTGCTCGGATTCGGCTGCCCCCCGGCGCAGGCGGCCAGGACCAGGCTCACCGACGTCACGAGGGTGGCCAGGACAGTGAATCGGGAAGCCGGCGACCGCATCGACAGGCTTGTTCCGTCATCCCAAGGGGCGATCGCACCAGTGGTGCGACCTGCCGCTTCGGTTGAGACCTTCTACGCTCGACGCGCCCGCTCTCCTCGCGGGTAGCTGTCATCGATCCGAAACCGTGGAGAGTGCATGCCGCCGGTCGAGCTGAGCTGGGGCGCGGCCACCGCGGTCGGTCAGCGCGAGGACAACCAGGATCGCTACATCGCCGAGCCGCCGATCTTTGCCGTTGCCGACGGTATGGGTGGGCACGTCGGTGGTGCAGCCGCTGCGGAAGCGGTCGTCGAAGCCCTTCGCTCGTTGGCCGGCAGCAAGACGACAACCGTGGAAAAGATCCGCCTGGCCCTGCAGCGCGCAGACGGCGAGATCCGTGCCTTCCGCGGCCCGGACAGGGAGGGCGCAGGGACAACGGTGGCCGGCGTAGCCCTCGTTGACGAGGGGGACGGGCCGCAGTGGGCGGTCTTCCACATCGGCGACTCTCGGGTGTACCGCTGGCACGAGGGGAAGCTGGAGCAACTGACCACCGACCACTCGGTCGTGCAGGAACTCGTGGACGCGGGTTACATCTCTGACGAAAGCGCCGCTAGCCACCCGCAACGCCACATCATCACCCGCGCGCTGGGAGTCGGACCGCGCAGCCAGCCCGACATCTCGGTGCTTCCGGCGACTGAGGGTGACCGATTCCTTGCGTGTTCGGATGGCCTCACGAATGAGGTGCCCGACGAGATCATCGCGACAGTCCTTTCAGGCAGGCGCAAGCCAGATGACATAGTCGCCGATCTGGTCACACACGCCAGTGCTTCAGGCGCTCGGGATAATGTCACCGCCCTGGTGACTCTTTGACAAATCCTGCATCTTACTGAGCCTCAAACACCCAAGCCACGGGTAGACGCCCGTATTCGCAGGCACTTCCGCCTGCAGCGCAGAAACGATCCCGGAGTCATGCCACCCAACACCTCGTCCCCACCACGGCTGCACAGCCGATTTGTGCGCGGATCCGAGATGCAGCTTCTGAGGAGCTGGACCCTCTGCCCGGCCGCTCGACAGGGGACTAGAGAACTCGCTCATGCGGACGAGCGGTGTCCGTCTCAGCCCGACATCAGAGGCCCCTATCCGGCAGCGGGCCCCTGGGCGAGAGATGACGCCTCCTGGCGGCGACAAGGCCAGCCCCGGTCAAATAACCGAAGCGGGGCAGCTCGCGTATCGGCCCTCGAACCCTTCAGCGTGCATACCTTGGCAATGCCCACCAGCCCAGAAGCCCGTAAGACTGATGATTAGCGGAGACACCGCCTCAATATCAAGACGCGCGAAGTCGGCCCTGAGTTCTGAACAAAAACCTTTAAGGGCGCCATCTCACAAGACCGATAACGTCTCAAAGACGCTGCGGCGCGCCAGCCTGGTTTACATCACTGGCCTCTTCCTGCTCGACCTAAACAGCCCCTACTCGGGCCTGAAGATCTGGAACGTGGCTTGGGCCTGCCTAGCGTTCATATCTATCACCATGGCATTCCTGGCGTATACGCGACCCGGGAACCAGAATCGACCGCGACTGTTTTTGATGGACGCGGCGTACCTCATTTATGTGGCGTATTGCTTCATCTCGGCGATATGGTCTGTCACTCCAGCTGACACGCTGACGCAGGCGGCATTCGCACTCATCGGCTGGCTGGCCACGCTGGCGATCAGGGCTATGTCAAAGGCCCAATTGATCAATCTAGTAGTTCGAGCCACCTTTATCGTGGCCACGCTGTCCTTTGCGGCCATCATCCTACTCCCAGGGATGGCCTTTCAGCCGGCCCCTTCAGGTGATCTCCCCGAGCTTCGCGGCATCTATGATCATCAGCTGCGCCTGGGCCTACTCATGGGGATCGTCGTTGGCATTATGCTCATCGCTCGGCTCAACGGAGATCTGTGGGGAAGCCTGAGAACTACACGGCCGCGATTGATCCTAATCTTCGTGGTGATCCTGGTGTGCTTTATCGCGGCGCTCGCCCGCTTGAACTCCTTCTTTATCGTGTTGGCTCTCGCTCTGACATTCGGACTCATGAGGAAGTCCGTCCTTCGACTGGCCAGCCTAGTAGCGATTGCCGCCGCTTCGTTGTTGCTGATCTTCGACTGGAACTCCCTTCTCCGATACGCCGGAGACAGAGGCGTTGACCTGACCCTCACTGGCCGAACCAACGTTTGGGCAACTACGCAGGCTTTGTCCGAGAAGGCGGGACTCTTCGGCTATGGATTGGGCTCATTCACGGACCCGTCATTCGACGCCTACTGGCAGTATTACAGGGCCCCGTCAGCTCACAACTCCTTTCTGCAGGCCAATTTCGAGACAGGCGTAGTTGGGCTGACTCTGTTGGCAGTGCTGGTAGTGACACACCTGGCGACTTCCTACTCGGCCGGTCGCACAAGTGGGAAAGTGTCCTACTCATTCTTCCTGGTTCTCGCAGTCGCTCTGTGCAGCATTACCGCCGTGGTGTATGCAGGAAAACCTACAGCCGTCTTCGAATTGATGCTGCTGTTCCTTGCAGTCGAACGTCAAGATGCCACATCACTGGGAACAGTGAGCGCGCGCAGGGTGTGTACAAGTGCGCGAGAGCCCGCGATCCCCTGACCAGAAGGGGCAACCCCCGATCGAGTGTCTCGCAGCGCCCATATGCAGCACCGTACGACTGGGGCACTCCTGGCGATAGACCAGCGGTCCGCTGCTGAGCAGCTTTGACCAAGAAGGGAAGATGCAAAGTGTGGAGGTCTTCTACCATCAGTCGAAACCCTACGAACTCCCGTGGGGAACCTGATTGGGCAGAGTCGCTAGCGACGGAACTCCTAGAGCAGCACGCCGCAGGACGGGGACGCACAGTTACGTGGCTGAATCATCACACCGTCCAAACAGTACTCGATTCCGGGCTGAGGCTGGACGAGTTCGACTACATCGGGATTGACGGTTTGTACCTAGTCCGACTGCTTGGACGCGGCAGCCTGCCGCGCACTAGCGCCGACCTGGTGATTCCGCGACTCCTAGATCGTGCGAAGTCGTGTCCCCGGCTCGCACTCATCGGCACGACAACCGCCGCCCTCAACGAGGCCAGTCAAGTGATCTCCTGTTACGCCTCAAACCCAAAGATCGTCCTCGCACTGAACGGTTTCGATGAGTTGCTGGACGTAGACGCCCTCGCCCAATCGATCCTGTCAAAGGACATTGACTTCGTCATACTGGGACTTGGGAGCCCTCTGCAGGACAGCTACGCCTTAGGGCTACAAAAGGCAGGCTGCTCCCAGCAGCTTATCCTGACGTGCGGCGGGTGGTTGGATCAGGTGGGTCGGGAGAACTACTATCCGCCGTTTGCCTATCGTTTCAAGGTCAACTGGCTGATTCGCCTTGTCCGTGAGCCGAGGCGCCTCTGGCGTCGATATACGATTCGAGCGGCCTTGGCGGCTCGACGCCGTAGTGAGATCCGCGACGCGTTGGAAGTTCGCAATGCACCCGGCGTAGGTCGCTATCTTCAGTCGGTCACAGAAGCCTAGAGTCACAACCGCGGACAACGAATCCTTGACGTTTAGGGTGGTGTTCGAGTGCTACGCAGTAGGCGGGGCAGGTCCCGCTACTCTGACCGAGTGCGCGGGCTTGCGCAGTCTGGTCGCTTGCCCTTGAGTCAGGCTGCGGGGCAGTTAGCACTCTTGATTGCGATTCCTGTCATCGCTCGCAACGTTGAACCCGATGTGGTGGGCGCGTTCCAAGTGGCTTCAGCTGTCAGCCTGATAATTCAACCTTTAGCGACCCTTCGACTTGAGTATCTGATCCCGGTTACGCGTGGTCTACCCATGCTGCGTCGTCGCCGCAGAGTTGCTTTGGCAGGCGGCGGTGTTGCGACTATCCTCGCCGGGCTCACCGGTGCACTTCTCTTCCTAACGCAAAACTCGAGCATCGCCGAGATCTGCCTGGTGCTGTCGGTGGTCCTCCCTGCATACGTTATATCCGCCGTAGAGAATGCCTACCTCCTTCGACTTCAGGAAGTGCGAATCCTGGTCCGAAGGAATCTGGTGTCGGGCTGCATGGCAGCGCTGCTGCAAATCGTCGCCGCCTTCGTCTGGCCAACAAGCTTGGCGCTCGGCCTTTCCCTCGTCGTCGGGCGGTTGTTCGCGATCGTGGTGTGTGGACGTCCTCGACGCCCGCGCCAAGACGTCTATGAGCCCTCTGGTGACTCAGATGAGCGGGCGTCTTTCACTGAGCGGGTTCATGCCATTGTTGCGGGTACTATCTCAAATGGGGCAACTCAGATCACGATCCTCTGCGTGGGATGGCTGTTCGGCCTGACGGCCGCCGGCCAGCTGGGCCTCGCCCAACGAGTGGCCGGAGTCCCCACGGCTCTGCTCGGCCAGGGGCTCTCGCAGATGTTGATGTCTACTGCGGGGCCGCTTATTCGCATGTCGCAGCCCGGCGTGCGAGGCCAAGTGAAGCGGATGATCCGTAGGTTAGTGCCGCTCGTGCTCGCCTTCGCCATCCTGGGTGCAGTCGCAGGGCCGACAATGATCCCAGCAGTGCTCGGAAGCACCTGGCGAGATGCTGGAGCCTACTTTGCATTGCTGTCGCTGCCCATTGGATTGCAGTTGATCGCCGTCGCGATCCTGCCGGTGCTCATCGCCGTCCAGAAGAGTGCGACTCTCTTACGGATCCAAGCCATCAGGCTCTTTGGCGTTCTTGCCGCGCTCGTTGTCGCTTGGGCCTGCAATTGGGGGGTGCTGGCAGCGATCGTCGCGGTCTCGGTTGCTATGGTCATCACCTACCTTCAGGCGATCGCAGCATGCCTAGCTGCACTCAAGCGCCACGAAGCCGGTCTTGATGCGTGTCGGTTGACTAGCCGTCGTTGATAAGCGAGACAGGGAAGGTCGAATGAGCAAGGTCTTCTATTGGTGTGCTGGGCAGGATGACAACATTGGAGACATAATCCTGCGTCGGAGAATGCTCCAGACGCTACAAAAACTTGGACCTTGCCATGTCTACGTCGGCAGCGCCAGTCATGGATTCATCGACGCGCTGGAGCTGCGGCGCTGCGATCGAGCCTACGCGAGCTTCGCCGGGTGGCTGGGGGCGATAAGTGCGCACGCACTCCGGCATCGCGCCTTCTTCGCGTTCAATCCAGGGGAGGTCGACTCCGATCCGATTCAAGGGCTGATGCACCTGGCGACCTGCCCCGTGTTGGCATTGGTCCGTCTTCGCGGGGGGACGGTCTTTCGTGCGGGTGTTGGGCTCCGCACGTGGAAGCCGGTCTGGGGCAATATGATTCGCCTGACGGCACGCCTGTCGACCGTGAACCTCTGGCGCGACGACTCGACCCGGGATGTTGTAGGCAGGGGCGGCGTCGCTCCCGATTGGGCCTTCGATTTAACTGAGACTACGCGGGCCGAAGGCAGGACGCGACGGCGTCTCACGGTGTCCATGCGGGGTGACGAAGCGGAGTTCTCGCCGCAGGCGCTTTCGGCGGTCCGTGCTCTAGCGGACTCGAACTCACTACAAGTAACTGTAGTATCTCAGGTGGTGAGGGATAACCCGAGTGCTGTTTCACTCGGGAAGTTGCTGGACGCCGAAGTGGTCACCTGGAGTGACCGCGACCACGCGGCCCAAGAGCGCCTCCTTCAGGAGATATATCGGGAGTCGCGTGTTGTCATCAGCGACCGGTTGCACGTGTTGCTATTGGGGGTGGCTTGTGGTGCCGTTCCCTTGGGCCTCATGGAGCATGACGATCGGAAGGTCCGGCGTACGCTGGAGGCCGCCGGCTTGCGGAATTGGAGCAAAGACGTCCGTGGCCTGAGCACGGCTGAGATGACTGCCTGGGCGTCGTCGAGGATGTCGGCGGAGTCTGAACTTGAGCGCGCCTATGAGGCCGCGCGCCACATGGTCCGGGACATAGACACGTCGATTCTTCGATCAGTGTCTCATGAGCGGTGGGACTACCTGGTAGGCGCCTTGCGCATATCGCTGGGACCGGACTCGACCACGTTCGGCCCCCGGACGCACATCCTGGGATTCCTTGAGGGACTCGAAGAGGTGGGCTGCCCAACGGACATCTTCCTCGCGTCCAAGGTGCGGGGCCTTGGTCGGTTCGCACGGATCCGGGAAAGCGACTACGCGACGGCCTCGCGTAGAAGGATCGTCGGGGGAGATGTAGTCCGACTGGCCGCAAGTGTCTGGTCGGGGAGCTGTCTGTTCCTGCAGCGCTTGATCCGCCCTAGGCCAGATGTCATCTACGAGCGGCTCGCGGTCATGCAGTCGTTGGCACACTTCCATCCGTGGCGTCGCAGGGCTGTCGTCGTGCTCGAATGCAATGGCATCATGTCTAGGGAGTCCGCGAAGGACCGGGGGGCCATCGCGGCAGTGAAGTGGGCGGAGCGCATAGAGCGGAAGGCGCTCCTTGACGCAGACTTGATTGTGGCCGTGAGTGACAATCTGCGTGCCGAGATCCTGGACTTCGTTGCTGTCCCGGAGGCATCGGTAGTGGTCGTCCCCAACGGCATCTCCAGCGACTTTCTGACCGTGGAGATTCCGGAATGCGTGGACAATTGGACGATTGGGTTCGTTGGGACCGTCGGGGAATATCAGCGTATTGATCGTCTGGTCCGAGCTACTGCTGGTGCCTTGCCGGAGATGCGGGCCGCAGCGGGCAAGCCCATCAAGGTCGAAATCATCGGTGAAGGCCCAGCGGTGGAGAGCCTGCGGGAGCTCGTGGAGATCTTGGACGTCTCCAGCGTTGTCTCATTCCTCGGTGCTCTACCTCGGGACGAGGTGGTGAAGCGAATCTCAAAGTGGGATGCAGGGTATGCTGGTCACGAGCGTACTTCAGGGAAATCCATGTATCACAGCCCGTTGAAACTGTATGAATATGCGGCATGTGGCCACGTGATCGTGGCAACGGAGTCGAACGATGCAACCGTGCTTGAGGGTATGGGTGTTCCGGTTTTCAGGTTTGCGGACGAGGCGGAGTTGGGGCGTGCTCTAGTCGGCGCATGCAGGAACCCTCGCCCGACTGGCGAGTCAGTATCTCGGGTACGAGGTGAGCTCCGTTCGCTTCATGGATGGCGGCAGAGGGTTGAACTGGTCCGCACGGCGATCGCTGATGCGAAGGGGGCGAAGGTGCGCAGCTGAGTGGGGGATCAGTCAGGGTCGCGTCGTCTCGAAACTCACTCAGAAGCATGTGTGTCCAGTGCTTGTTGGCCCGGGTAACGTCCAGGTCGGCCAGTCGGGGCGGTGGGAGTGGTCGGTCTGAATAGGCGGAGCCCGACATAGTTGTCGATCTTGGGATTGTGATCAGCCAGAGGCGCGCCGCGACGCGCCCCCCCAAGGGCGTGACCCTCCAATGAGGGGTAGAGGGAGGCCTTGTTTGGCAGCCCAGTGGCCGTGGCCATGTCGATCCTGATGGGTTATCGAGGGAGCGAACCGGTCAAGATCACGCTGGAGGCTCTTGCCTCCTCGGTGTGACTGGTTGGCGGGTCTACTGGTCAAGGTCTTTGCTGGGCTGAAGGATGTGGGTGCGCCTGCGGCTTGGCGACGGTTTTGGCGGTCGCCGACTCGGGGAGACTGCTGCCGGGTCGCCGCCCTCTTCGGGAGGAGGGGTGCCGCCATGCGGCGTCTTGGTATGCCCCTCAGTTACTGGCGTTAGTCGGCGTGCACGAGAGACGGGATTGTCGTGGAACTTCGAGAGGTCCTGGCCACGCTGCGCGCTGCCTGGTGGCTGCCCGTTGTTGGACTGGTCGTGGGTGGCGTTGGCGCGCTGGGCGTCACCCTTCTGCAGACTCCGCTCTACTCGTCCTCCACGCAGTTGTTCGTGTCCGCTCGGGACACGGCTTCTACGTCCGAAGCGTTCCAGGGCAGCCAGTTCTCTCAGCAGCGCGTGGCCTCCTACGCCCGACTCATCGCAGGGGAGGAGCTGGCCGGGCGAGTCATCGATCGGCTTGACCTTGACGAGTCGCCGGGCGAACTCAGTGAGCAGATCACTGCGACCGCGGTGGCAGACACCGTGCTCATCGACGTGAGGGTCTCTGCCCCCTCAGCGGAGCAGGCGCAACGCATCGCCAGCGCGGTGGGCGATGAGTTCACCGCTCTCGTCACCGAGTTGGAGACGCCGGACGATGGCGGCGTCTCTCCGGTCAAGGTGACCGTGACCGACCAGCCCGAGGTGGCAAGCTCGCCGAGCTCTCCGCGGACCGCCCGGAGCCTGGCCCTCGGCCTCTTCGCAGGTCTCCTTATCGGGGTTTGCCTCGCCATCCTCCGCGGCCGGCTAGACCGGACCGTCAAGGACCCCGACGAGGTGGTCGGCTTGACCGGCGCTCCGGTGATCGGGACCGTGCTGCGGGATGAGGCGCTCGAGAAGCGCCACACCATCGACCGGAACAGCGCCAACCGCACCGCCGAGGACTACCGCCAGCTGCGGACGAACTTGCAGTTTCTCAACGTTGACGAGCCGCCCAAGGTCATCATGGTGTCCAGCGCCATCCCGTCCGAGGGCAAGACCACCGCGGTGGTCAACCTCGGACTGGCCCTGGCCGACGCCGGCCGGCGGGTGACCATCGTCGAGGCTGACCTGCGCAAGCCCAAGGTCACCCGCTACCTCGGCCTGGTCGGTGGCGTGGGGCTCACCAACATCCTTGCCGGCACCGCGGATCTCGACGAGGTCATCCAGCGGTACGGGACGGGGGAGCTGTCGGTCATCGCGTCCGGCCCCACCCCGCCGAACCCGGGGGAACTACTCGCCTCCAGCCACATGTTCTCGCTGCTGGACAAGCTCCGGCCCGAGAACGACATTGTTCTCGTGGACGCGCCGCCGCTCCTGCCGGTGGCCGACTCCACGGGGCTAGCCGTCTACATGGACGGCGTCCTGCTCTCTGTCCGCTACGGCAGCACCCGCAAGGAGCAGCTCCAGCAGGCGGCCGCGACGCTGGAGCGGGTCGGCGCGAAGACGCTCGGCGTCATCCTCAACATCGTCCCGCCGAAGGCCGAGTTGGCCACGGCGTACGGCTACGGCTACGGCTACGGCTACGACCAGCCGGGGAGCGCCAAGCCCGCCGCCGGCTGAGCCAGATTGCGCCCGGGCAGCGCGTAAGGGCGAAAACGTGTCCCAGGCAACACTGTCTGTAAACGGAACGCTGCGGTACGTTCACTCTGCCGGTTGAACGCTAAGGTTCCCGGCTCACCGGCAGTTCTCACCGAGTCGCGGGGGTCTCGGTGTCTCCACGGGGGTCCTGAGATTTTCCTGCTCGACGGGCGTGACGAATCGGTTCGTCACTCTCTGCCTTCGATCCGTCGCTCTGCGTCCGGCTTCACCGCCCGCCTGCGGGGTGAGGGCACGCTCGCGCGCCGAGCCTGGCGCGGCGCCTACGTGCGCCGGATCGCCGCTGGTGACCTGCTCAGCGCTTCCGTCGCCGCGGCGGTCGGCTACGTGGGCCGCTTTGGCTCGACCGGGACCGCCGAGGCGCACGTCTCCCTGTGGGTGGCCCTCCTGCTGCCTCTGGTGTGGGTCGCGGCCATGCTCGTCGCCCGCAGCTACGAGGAACGCTTCCTCTGGGTCGGCGCAGACGAGTTCCGCCGCGTCTTCTTTGCGGCGGCCCTCCTGCTCTCCTCCGTGGGCACCGTCTCCTGGGCGTTCAAGCTGGAAGTCGCCCGTGGCTTCGTCGTCCTGGCGGTGCCGCTGGCCACCCTGCTGACGCTCGGGCAGCGATACGCGCAGCGGCAGTGGCTGCACCGGCAGCGCCAGCACGGGCGCTTCCAGCAGACCACGCTCCTCGTCGGCCACCGGGCCGGCGTCGAGGCGCTGCACGCACAGCTCGAGCAGGAGGCCTACCACGGCTACCGGGTGATCGGCTGCGCCCTGCCGGGTGGCCGGGACGTGGCTGCCCAGTTCGACGGACTGCCCGTGCTGGGGGACCTCGACGAGGTCGTGACGCTCGTCCGGGGCTTCGAGGTCGACACCGTCGCCGTCCTGCCCTCGCCCGAGCTCGACGGGCCCGCCCTGCGCCGGCTCGGCTGGGAGCTCGAGGACACCCGCGCCGAGTTGCTGCTCGCTCCCGCCGTCACCGAGGTGGCCGGCCCCCGGGTGCGCATCCGTCCGGTCGCCGGGCTGCCTCTGCTGCACATGGAGCGTCCGGAGCTGACCGGCGTCCGTCGGCTCAGCAAGGAGGCGTTCGACCGCACCAGCGCGGCGCTCGGCATCCTCTTCCTCGCCCCGGTGCTGCTGGGTATCGCCCTCGCGGTCAAGGTCACGAGCAGCGGACCGGTCTTCTTCCGACAGGAGCGCGTCGGCCGCGACGGCCGGACCTTCTCGATGCTCAAGTTCCGCAGCATGGTCGTGGGCGCCGATCGCATGGTCGACGACCTGGCCGCGGACAGCGACGGCAACGGTGTCCTGTTCAAGAAGAAGGTCGACCCGCGCGTCACCCGCGTCGGCAGGGTCATGCGGCGCTACTCCCTCGACGAGCTGCCGCAGCTGATCAACGTGCTGCGCGGCGACATGTCCCTGGTCGGTCCACGCCCGCCGCTGCAGCGCGAGGTCGAGCAGTACGGCTATGACATGCGTCGCCGGTTCCTGGTCAAGCCCGGGCTCACCGGCCTCTGGCAGGTCAGCGGCCGCTCGGACCTGTCGTGGGACGACTCGGTGCGCATCGACGTCCGCTACGTCGAGAACTGGTCGCTCACCTTCGACTTCATGATCCTGTGGAAGACGGCGGGAGCGGTCCTGCGCGGCTCGGGCGCGTACTGACGCGGACAATGTCCGCGTGCCCCGTCACTGGTCGCCCGAGCCGGTCTTCACCGTGCTCCTGGTCTGCACCGGCAACATCTGCCGGTCGGCGCTGGCCGAGCGCCTGGGGCGGGCCTACCTGGACGACGCGCTCGGGGAGGACGCCGGCACCGTCCAGCTGGTGAGCGCCGGCGTGCAGGCGGTCGTCGGCTCGGCCATGCACCCGGACAGTGCACTCGTGCTGCGCGGGCTCGGTGGCGAGCCGGAGGGCTTCGTGGCCCGTCAACTCCTCGACGACATGGCCATCGACGCCGACCTGACCCTCACCATGACGCGGCAGCACCGCCGCGACGTGCTGCGTGGCGCGCCGCGGGCCCTGGCGCGGACGTTCACCCTCCGCGAGGCGGCCGGCCTGGTGGAGCTGGTGGGGGAGGACGTCGACATCCCCGGCGAGGGGCATGCCCAGCGGGCGCGGAACCTGGTCAAGGAGCTGGCTGCTGCGCGCTCGCATCGGCAGAGCAGCGCGGACGACGACATCCGCGACCCGATCGGCCACCCTGCCGAGGTGCATGCGGAAGTCGGCGACGCGGTCGCCGCCGCCCTCGTCCCCGTCCTGGCGCGGATCGCCGCGCTGCGCCCGGTACGGACCTGAGTCCGCTCAGACCGCGACGGGCGCCGGCAGCCGGGTGCGCACGCTGGTGAACAGGACGTCGGCGAGCGGCCTGAGCGCTGACGCGATCACCTCGGCCACCTGGATGTGCACCGAGTCCCGCTGACCGATCGGGTCGGCGACGTCGTCGGCATCGCTGGTCGCGCGGCCGGCGCGGGCGGCGTCGAGCCGCAGCCCCAGCCGGCGGGCGCGGTCGGTGAGTGGCGACAGAGCTAGGCCGCAGAGGTCGGAGCGCTCCAGCAGGTCGGCAGCCTCGGTCAGCGTGAAGGTCTTGCGCAGCCCCTTGGGGGTCACCTCGAGCACCGCGCGGCGCTGCTCGCGCGTCATCGTGAACACCAGGTCGGCTGCCGCGGTCAGCTCGCTGGTGAGAACACGCGACCGGAAGTCCACGGGTGAGAACCCGAGCCCGCGCAGGGCGGCGGCGCTCTGGTTGTCCATCTCCTGGTTTGGGGTCGCGGCCAGGCCGGCGCTGCCGATGTGCACGTCGGAGGCCTCCGGGCTGTGGGCGAGCTTCTCCTGCGTCCAGGAGGTGGCGAGTTGCTCGGCGAGCGGCGAGCGGCACACGTTGCCCGTGCAGACGAAGAGGATGCGCACGCGATGACGCTAGGGCGGTCCGGATCGGATGGACCCGGTTCGGCGGGCTCTCTCACCCGCGGTGGGGAGGCTTCGGGTGGGCACATGAGCGAGCGGGCGCGTGTCCGGGATGACGCGCGCTGAGTACTGTCGGCGTGCTCGCTCAGCGTGGCGGGCGGCTGCCCCACCTTGGTGGCCGACGGGTTCGACGTGCCGGCGGATCGACCGCACGGGCGGCTGCCCGCAACGAGGCGCTGGTGTTTTCGCGGCCGATCGCGAGGAAGTCCTCCCCGAGGCGCAGAGGATGGTCTGCCCTGGGAACAGTTCCACATAGAAATGGCCTGGCAGGCTTTGCGCCGGTCGCGCCACCCGAGTTCCCGGCAAGGAGTGGCGGCCAGAGTCGCCTGGCCCGTACACCCCAGGCAGACGTCGCCAGGCGAGGTGGTGACCCCCAGACCCACCCTCCATCTCGCTCCCGCCGATGATTCCGGTAGTAGTTGGTCCGGTCCGCGCCCGAAGGTGTCGATTGGGGGCACGGGGGCTGGATCGATGATCATGGGACCTCAGGACCGGCGGGTCAGGCGGGGACCGGCTCTAAGGAGTCCGCCCAAACGTTTCCCGTCTTCGAGATATTGCCGGCCGGGACGTCACCGTCAGAGTAAATGCCAAGACGGTGGCCGCGGCCGAACCGGTTGTGTTCGATTGTGATTCTCTCCGGGGTGCCGTGAGGCCCTGGGTGTACGTGGATGGTGTAGCCGCCGCCGTTGAGGTAGCTCTGCCGGATCGTCCACCCGTCGATCGAGTCAGCGCCAGGGCTGATGAACACCGCTGAGGTAGCGTTGTCGGCCCCGACTCCGTAGTTGTCCAGCCAGCACTGCTCCACGAGTCCACCGCCTCGCACCATCTGCATGGCATCGGTGTGCGGGTCGGTCTCCTGGGAGTTGTCCCCGTTGTACGGGCGTCCCGCCTTTGCTTCATCCCACCGCCAGAGATTGTGGACATAGACGTGTCGATAGGTGCTGTCGACCATTAGTCGGATCGCGTCGAAGCCAACTCGGTGGATCTCCACGCGCTCGACGGTGACGGCCCTGGCGTAAGAATCCCCGCCGATGCCGATGCTGTTCTTCTCTCCTTGCCCGTCGATCTCGGCGTCGACGATTGAGATGTTGTGACGGTCACCGACGATGCGGACAAGTTCACGGGACCCGTCGCCACGCAGTAAGAAGTCCCGAAGTGTAACGTTGTCAACGGTGATCCGAATGGTGCCGTGAACTATCCGACCAACCAAAGCGTCGGCGGCAACCTGTGAATCAACGACCTGCTCGCCGGTGAGCGGAGTGGAATTCAGGGCGACAGTCGGTCCCGAGTGCTCCCGAAACCAGTCCTCCAACGTAACAATCGACCCGCTGTTCCAGGCTTCACGCCAGGTGTCGGGGCGCCGCTCAAGGAGCATTTGAGCTGCTATCAGCACTCCAACTGCCGTCAGCAGCACAACGACGGCGGCGATGAGAGACCGACTCTTGCTCGCGGCGGAAGAACGGGAGGCTGCCTTCGGAGATGTCTTTGCCACCGATGCCAGGGTAATAGCCTCCGGAGGCCTGAGCCGGGTGGTCCGGAGCTCACCAAGGGGCGGGATCAGAGGAGGATAGGCGCCGTGTTCGGCGGGTGACTCGCCCAGGCTAGTACGTGGCCGAGCGAATAGTTGCGGTCAGCCGTGTGCCGTGACAGCGGCCATGGCCCGGCCGACGACAACAAGTCCGGCTTCTGTTCAAATGGCTGCTCCGGGACTGAGCGGTCCTGACGCAACTCGGACGGGGGCAGCTGGTGGCGTCGAGCGTCATGCCGGAGAGCGACAGGGTCGACGTGGCGCTGGCCGCGACGGTTGACCTGGTGAATGAACCGACGGTGGCCGCGGTCTCGGCGTCTGGCCCCATCCGACCACGCCGCGCGTTCCACCGCTACGACGTCTGCGAGACCGATGTTCCGCTCAACTGAACGCGCGACGCCTCAGCGGGGGACGTCCGGCAGGGCCTCGTCGCTGAACTCGGCGGTGTTCTGCCCCAGCGAGTCGCTCTGCAGGTAGCTCCACATCCGCTCGCAGGCCACGTCGTCCAGGTAGACGACGCTCGCCGCGCCCTCCGTGCCGGTGCGGAGCACGGGCGCGGTGAAGAACTCGACGCTGTCGGGGTTGAGCCCGCGCAGCGAGTAGGCCAGCGAGAGCATGTCGCCGTTGCCCAGCTGGTCGTCCACCGAGACGGCGCTCGTGACGGCGAGGAGCGCGGAATCCATGCGCCCCGGGTCGGTGAACGTGTCGGAGCTGAACAGCTTGCCGAACATCGCCTGCAGGTACTGCTGCTGCCGGCGTACGCGGTCGAAGTCGCCGCCGGGCAGGCCGTAGCGCTGGCCGAGGTACCAGCGGGCCTGGTCCCCGTCGAGGTGGTTGACGCCGGCCGGGAAGGTGTACGGCCCGTTGCTGGTGGTCTCCGCGACGACGACGTCCACCCCGCCCAGGTCGTCGGTGACCTGGACGATCCCCTGGAAGTCGATGGCCACGTAGTGGTCGATCCGGACGGCGGTGAGCTGCTCGACCGTCTGGATGAGCAGCGTCGGCCCGCCGAACGCGTACGCCGCGTTGATCTTGTTCTTGCCGCGGCCGGGGATGTCCACCCACGAGTCGCGCGGGATGGAGATGACCTGCGCGTGCGCACGGTCGGCGGAGAAGCGGGCGATCATGATCGCGTCGGAGCGGCCGCCGTCGGCCACGCCCTCGTCCGTCGTCTCCCGGGTGTCGGAGCCGACCAGCAGGAAAGTGACCGGCTCGTCGCCGGCCTCCTGGGCGGGCGTCGCCGGCGCCGGGCGCGCCTCCTCGTCGAGGTCGGCGAAGACGTCGGAGACGCGGTCGATGTTGCCCGCGTACCGCTCGGTGAGGAACCACAGGCCGCCGCCGATGACCAGCGCGAGCACCACGCCCAAGACGCCGAGAGTGATCAGCACCGTGCGGAGACGTCGACGGCGACGCGGCGCCGTCCCGGCGTGCTCCTCCGGCGTACGCAGATCAGTGCTCACAGGGCCCCCGTCGACTGGCACTCATCCGAATGTACGGACGAAGTTCCTCAGGCGATCGGCGTCGCCACCCTCTGGGGTGAGGTGTCAGGAGGCCGTGCCGGACGGGCGCCGGGACGGTGGGTCAGGGTTCGCGGTTGGACGGCGTCCGGTGCGTGGCGCCGACGCAGCGCGAGACGGCCGGGGGAGCGCCGCGGGCCCGCCGTCGCCGGAGAGGGCAGGGGTCGGCCGAGCGAGGTGTCCGGACCGGTTGCCCGGTGTGGACGGACGGGGCGAGGTCGAGCTCCTGACGGTCGGCCAGGCGGATCGACCGGCCGATCACCAGGGCGCCGAGCACGCCGAGCACCAGCCAGCCGCCGAGCACCACCCACAGCACCAACGGCATGGACCCCTCCCCGTGGGCTCCGGGAACGCCTCGTCGAACACAGCAGGAGGGAGGCCCGGCCCCTCAGTGCCACCCTGCGGTCGTCACTACACCGGAGGCGAGCGCCTTGTGGAGCCCCCCAATGCACGGGGTGGGCGACACGCTGTGACGTGCGTGACGGACCGGTACTCACCCATTCCCCTGGGTGAGGCTGCACGGCACACTGCACACCGTGATCGCGCTGCTCCCGCCGACCCGCCCGCGGACCCGATCGGGTGAGTGGCGCCCGGCGCCGATTCCCCAGAGCCCGGTCCGCTGCCGGTGGCACCGGTTCCGCTGGGCCGGCGAGGACGCGTTCAGCGGCGCCAGCCTCTACGCGTGCCGCTGCGGCGCCGTCCGCCCCGCTCCCTGACGCTGACACCCACCCGTCCTGGTGAACCGCGATGGCTGAGGCCCTCCGCGGCCCCGTACGGTTCGGTGTCAGCTGACACGTTGTCCGTTGTCACGGGTGGGGGCTCATGAAGATCTCGGTCGTCGGTTGCGGCTACCTCGGCGCGGTGCACGCCGCGTCGATGGCGGAGTTGGGTCACGAGGTCGTCGGCATCGACGTCGACGAGCCGAAGATCGCGGCGCTGCGTGAGGCGCGGGCGCCGTTCTACGAGCCGGGGTTCGAGGAGCTGCTGCAGAAGACGCTGGCCACCGGCCGGCTGCGGTTCAGCACCGACATCGCCGAGGCCGCGGGCAGTGCGGTGCACTTCGTCTGCGTGGGGACGCCGCAGAAGCGCGGGGAGTACGCCGCGGACCTGCGCTACGTCGAGGCGGCGGCCGAGTCGCTGGTCGACGTCCTGGCCGACGGCGAGCTCGTCGTCGGCAAGTCCACCGTGCCGGTCGGCACCGCGGCCCGCCTCGCGGAACTGGTGGCGAGCAAGGTGCCCGGTGCGTTGCTGGCGTGGAATCCGGAGTTCCTGCGGGAGGGGTTCGCCGTGCAGGACACCCTGCACCCCGACCGGCTGGTCTACGGGCTGCCCGACGGGGCCGACGGCGCGGTCGCCGAGCGGATGCTGGATGAGGTGTACGCGGCGATCGTGGCGCGGGGCACGCCGAAGGTGACCACCGACTACGCGACCGCGGAGATGGTGAAGACCGCGGCCAACAGCTTCCTGGCCACCAAGATCAGTTTCATCAACGCGATGGCCGAGCTGTGCGAGGCCACCGGGGCGGATGTGAAGCTGCTGGCCGACGCGATCGGTTACGACGACCGGATCGGGCGGAAGTTCCTCAACGCCGGGCTGGGTTTCGGCGGGGGCTGTCTGCCCAAGGACATCCGGGCGTTCATGGCCCGCGCCGGGGAGCTGGGTGCCGATCAGGCGCTGACGTTCCTGCGCGAGGTGGACAACATCAACATGCGCCGCCGGATCCGGATGGTGGAGCTGGCCCGGGAGGTCTGCGACGGATCGCTGCTGGGCAAGCGGGTGGCGGTGCTGG
>NZ_JBJGYS010000029.1:0-59085 GCF_054050115.1 Geodermatophilus sp. SYSU D00708
GGTCGCCGAACCCGCGGTGCAGCGCGTGTCCGGCGACCACACGGCGAGGACGGCGCCGGGCTGCCCCGGGGCCGGCTCAGCCCTCGACGCGCTCCAGGAACCGCTTCAGCGCCTCCAGGAACACCTGCGGCTGCTCCGAGTGCACCCAGTGGCCGGCGTTCTTGACCCGCACCAACCGGGTGGCCGGGAACAGCTCCTCCATCCGCGCGCGGTCCTCGGGGAGCACGTAGTGCGAGTTCGCGCCCGCGATCCACAGCACCGGACCGTCGTAGCGGGCGCCCGGGGGCGGCTCGGGGAACCCCCGCAGCTCCCCGAGGTCGCGCTCCAGCAGCTCCAGGTTCAGCCGCCAGCGCCATCCGCCGTCCGCACCGAGGCCCTCGCGGACCAGGCTCTGCAGCAGGAAGGAGCGGACCATCCGGCTCGGGACGACGGTGCGCAGCGCGGCGTCGGCGTCCTCGCGGGTCCTCAGCGCGCCGAGGTCCAGCGCGCGCATGGCGGCGATGTACGCGGCGAAGGGGGAGGCCTCCTCGTCGGGGTCGTCGGTGCGTCCGCCGGACACCGGGTACTCGGTGGGGGAGATGTCGACGACGACCAGCGCGCGCAGCAGCTCCGGGTGCCGCAGCGCGACCTGCATCGCCACCTTGCCGCCCATCGAGTGCCCGACGAGGGTGACCGGTTCGGCGAACGACCGCAGCTCGTCGGCGACCATCCCGGCCATGTCGAGGTAGTCGACCCGTTCGGTCCACGGCGAGTGCCCGTGGTTGGGCAGGTCCAGGAGGGTCACCCGGTGGTCGCCGGAGAGGCCCTTCGCGGCCGTCGTCCAGTTCTTGCCCTGACCGAACAGGCCGTGTACGAAGACCACCCGCGGGCCGCGCTCGCCCAGCGTCCGGGCGTGCAGCCGTTCCTCGGAGTTCTCCGTCACCCGGCGATTCCACCAGATCCCGTCGTCCGCCCCACCTACCGTCGACGGCCGACGAAGACACCGGTCGGCGTCCGCGCCGACGGAGGGGGAGCACACCCATGCCCGGACGGCGTCGCCGCACGACGAGCCGCTCGACCACCACCCGCAGCACCACCCGCACCGCCGCCCGCCGCGCGGCACCGGCCCGCCGCACCGCGAAGCCGGCTCCGGAGCGCCCGGTCGCCGGCCCGGGGGAGCGGGTGTGGGTGCTCGCCGTCCCGTTCCGCGCCCCGGCACCCGGAGCCCAGTGGCGCCCGGACCTGCAGGCCCACGTGTACGTCGGCCGCGAACTGCCGCCGGAGCTGGCGCCCTACGACCCGCCGCCGTACACGTTCGAGCGCTTCCTCGAGGACGAGCTCAACGCCACGCCGCGCCCGCTCCCCACCGGCCGCCCCATGCAGCCGCGCGACGAGCAGCTCACCGGTGCGGCCGCGATCGCCGCGTCGGCGAAGGCCGGGCACCGGGTCTTCCTGCTCGGTGACGACCCCGGCGTGGGCAAGACCGGCACCGCCGTCCTGGCCGCCCGGGAGGTCGCGGCGCAGCGCGGCGGCCGCACGGTGCTGGTCGTCGCCGACCGCCCGGCGGCGATCACCATCCCGCACTGGACGCGGTCGATCGCCGGCTTCGGCGACGGCGGCCTGCGCTGGTGCGTGACCACGTGGGACCGCCTGGCGAAGGTCGCCAAGCTCCGGTTCGACGTCGTCATCGCCGACGAGGCACACATGGTGCGGCACACGACGACGCAGCGGTGGAAGCACTGGAAGGCGGTCTCCGGCGCCGGCCGGGTGAAGGACGCGCCGTTCGTCATCGCGGCCACCGCCACCCCCGCGCACACGCCGCTGGAGCTGCCCTACCTGGCGCCGCAGTTCGCCCAGCGGCACGGCGAGCCGCTGCGCTCGTGGGCCGACCTGCCGGCGAAGCTCGCCGACCACGGGTTCCACGTGGAACGGGGCCGGTACGGCTGGACCTGGACCGAGGACGCCGACCGCCGCCGCGCCGACCTCGCCCGGCTGCAGGACTGGCTGGCCGAGGGCTCCCCGCCGGCGACGCTGCACCGCCCGGCGCCGTGGGGCCCGGTGTCGGTCACCGGGACGCCGGTGTCGCTGACGCCGGCCGAGCGGGCCGCCTACGAGTCGGAGTGGCAGGAGTTCCGCGCCGAGATGCAGCTGGCCCGCCGCGGCCGGCAGACCGCGCGGGGCCGGGCGGCGCTGCTGCGGTTCCGGCAGAAGGCCGGGCTGATCCGCGCACAGGCCACCGTCGACTGGGTCAAGGCGCAGGTGGAGGCCGAGCGGCAGGTCGCCGTCTCGGTGGAGTTCGTGGAGACGGCGGCCGACCCGATCCGGGAGGCGCTGCTGGACTCGGGCGTCGCCGTGGCCGCCATCTACGGACGCGACCGGTTCGACGTCGAGGCCGAGCGGCTGCGGTTCCAGACCGGCGCCGCGCCCGTGTGCGTCTTCACGGTGACCGCGTCGATCAGCCTGCACGCCGGCGAACTGCTGCCCGACGGGACGCACGCATCGGCCACGCCGCGGGTCGGGCTGTTCCACCAGCCGCGGTTCTCCGGCATCCAGGCCCGCCAGGTCACCGGCCGCACCCACCGCGACGGGCAGGTCTCGCCGTGGCGGGTGGCGTTCGCCGAGGACACCGTCGAGGAGCAGGTCGCGCGGGTGATGGTGGAGCGGCTGGCGGTCAGCGGCTCGACCGCGGGCGCGGACACGTCGTCCCTGCAGGAGATCGCCGAGCTGCTCGACGCCGACTGGCTGCCCTCGACCACGCTCACCGGCACCGACTGACGCGGACTCGGTCTCAGCCGCAGTCGTATCTCGCCGCGCGGCCGGGTCGCCCTGACCGTCCACCCCGCTCAGGGCACGAGTACCGCCCGGCCGAGCACCCGGCCGGCACGCAGGTCGTCGAGCACCCGCACGGCGTCGTCGAGCGGGTGGGTCGTCACCGTCGTCACCAGGCGACCGCGGGCCGCGAGGTCCAGGGCCTCGACCAGCTCGGCGCGCCGGTTGCCGACCGACGTCACGATCCGCTGCTCGGGCACCACCATCGCCAGCGGGTCGATCTCGACCCGGTCGAAGCTGTAGCCGACGTAGACGAGGGTGCCGCCCTTGCCGAGGGAGGCGAGCGCGGCGGCGCCGGTGTCCCGGGTGCCGACGAGCTCGAACACCACGTCGGCGCCGCGGCCGCCGGTGGCCTCGCGGACGGCGCCGGCCACGTCCTGCGTCGAGGCGTCCACCGTCACCGCGGCCCCGAGCTCGGTGGCCAGCTCCAGCCGCTCCCGGGAGCGGGCGACAGCGATGACGCGGGCGCCGGCCTCCCGCAGCACCTGCACGAGCGCGAGACCGACCCCGCCGGCGCCGTAGACGACCGCGTCCGCGCCGGGGCCCACCCCGGCCACGCTGACCGCGTGCAGCGCCGTCGTCGCGCTGCAGCACAGGGTCGCGGCGGTGGGCAGGTCCACGCCGTCCGGCACGGGCACCACCGCCGTCGCCGGGACGACGAGCTGCTCGGCGAATCCGCCGTCGGTGGCGAAGGTCAGGAACCCGAGCGGCGCGTCGCAGAGGTGGTCGTCCCCGGCGGCGCACCACCGGCAACGGCCGCAGGCGTGCAGGTAGTGGACGGCGACCCGGTCGCCCACCGCGAGCCCGGCGACGTCCTCGCCCAGCTCGGCGACGACGCCCGCGACCTCGTGGCCCAGGGTGATCGGCGTCCGGGCCGGGGTGAGCAGCCCGTCGAGGAAGTGCAGCTCGGTCCCGCAGACGCCCGCTGCGGCGACGTCGAGGACCACCTCCCCGGGACCCGGCCGCGGCCGATCGACGTCCTCGACGCCGAGGGGTTCGCCGACCCCGTGGAAACGGACAGCACGCATGGAACGGCCTCCCTACGCCGGCATGACCCGGACAGGTTCGAACGGTCGACGGCCCCAGCCGCCCTCTCAGCCCACTCGGGTGGGCTCCCGCGGTACGGCCCGGAGGCTACCCGCCCGGCCTGGGAGCGACGTTGTTAGGTTCGGGGTCGTAAGTGGCACGGGGTGCCCCCGCCCGGGGCTGAGAGCACACCCGTCGAACCTGCTCCAGTTCGTACTGGCGAAGGGATGTCACGGCGTGGGAGCCATCGACCTGCGCGCGGCCCGCGAGGAGCTGCGCACCGCTGCACCGCTGGTGCACTGCCTGACCAACACCGTCGTCCAGACGATGACGGCCAACGCCCTGCTGGCCGCCGGCGCGGCGCCGGCGATGGTGGACGCGCCGCAGGAGGCCGGGGACTTCGCCGCGGTCGCCTCGGCGGTGCTGGTCAACGTCGGCACGGTGCACGAGCGCACCGCCGAGGCCATGCGGCTGGCCGCGCGCTCCGCCGGCGCGGCCGGGACGCCGTGGGTGCTCGACCCGGTCGCGGTCGGTCCGCTGGCCTACCGGACGGCGCTGGCCGCCGAGCTGGTCGAGCTGCGGCCCACCGCCGTCCGGGGCAACGCCTCCGAGGTCCTGGCGCTGGCCGGGGCCGGCACCGGCGGCCGCGGGGTGGACAGCACCCACAGCACCGACGCCGCCTCCGAGGCCGCCCTCGGCCTGGCCCGGCGCACCGGGGGAGTGGTGGCGGTC
This sequence comes from Geodermatophilus sp. SYSU D00708, assembly GCF_054050115.1. Classification (NCBI taxonomy): domain Bacteria; kingdom Bacillati; phylum Actinomycetota; class Actinomycetes; order Geodermatophilales; family Geodermatophilaceae; genus Geodermatophilus; species Geodermatophilus sp. SYSU D00708. The sequence goes on from NZ_JBJGYS010000029.1 coordinate 4,567, forward strand.
AGCGGCGAGGTGGACCTGGTCACCGACGGACGGCGGACCGTGCGGGTGGGCGGCGGCTCGGTCCTGCTCACCCGCACCACCGGCGCCGGCTGCGCGCTGGGCGCCCTGGTCGCCGCCTACCTCGCCGTCTGCGACGACCCGCTGACCGGCGTCGTGGCCGCGCACGCGCACGTGGCGCTGGCCGCCGAGGTCGCCGCCGACGTCGCCGACGGGCCCGGCACCTTCGCCCCGGCCTGGCTCGACGCCCTCGACGCCCTGGACGGGGAGTCCCTGAGCCGGGCGGACGTGCGGGAGGAGCGGTGAACGGGTTCGACCCGACCCTCTACCTGGTCACCGACACCGAGCTGGCCCGGCCCCGGCCGGTCGCCGACGTCGTCCGCGCCGCCGTGGCCGGTGGGGTCACCGCCGTCCAGGTGCGCGACAAGACGGCGTCCCGGCGGCAGCTGCTCGCCCTCACCCGGGCGGTGCAGGCCGCGCTGGTCGACCGCCCCGACGTCGCGGTCGTGGTCAACGACGCGGTCGACGTCGCCCTGCTGGCCGGCGCGGGCGTGCACGTCGGCCAGGACGACCTCCCGCCGGCCGAGGTCCGGCGGCTGCTGGGCCCGGGCGCGCCGCTGGGGCTGAGCGTCACCTGCGCCCCGGACCTGCACGCCGCGCTGGCGCTGCCCCCGGGCACCGTGGACCTGGTCGGCATCGGCCCGGTGTGGGCGACGCCGACCAAGCCCGACGCGGCTCCCGGCCTCGGCCTGGCGGGCACCCGGGAGCTCGCGGCCGCCGCCCGCTCCGCGGGGCTGGTCGCCGTCGCGATCGGCGGGATCGACACCGCCAGGGCGGCGGAGGTGGCGGCGACCGGGGTGGACGGGATCTGCGTCGTCTCGGCGGTCTGCGCCGCGCCCGACCCCGCGGCCGCCGCCCGGGAGCTGCGGGCGCGGATCGACGCGGGCCGCTCGGTGGGGGTCCAGCGATGAGCGGCGTGCCGGTCGCCCTCACCGTCGCGGGCAGCGATCCCAGCGGCGGCGCCGGCATCCAGGCCGACCTGAAGACCTTCAGCGCCCTGGGCGCCTACGGGACAGCGGTGCTGACCGCGCTCACCGCGCAGAACACCCGCGGGGTCACCGGCGTGCACCCGGTGCCGGCGGAGTTCGTCGCCGCGCAGCTCGAGACCCTGCTGGACGACGTCGAGGTGCACGCCACCAAGCTCGGCATGCTGGGCAGCGCGGAGGTGGTCCGGACCGTGGCGCGGGTGCTGGCCGACCGCCGGGCGGGGCCGGTCGTCTGCGATCCCGTGATGGTGGCGACCAGCGGCGACCGGCTCATCGACGACGCTGCGGTGGACGCCGTCCGCACCGACCTGCTGCCGGTCACCGACCTCGTCACGCCCAACGTGCCCGAGGCGGCGGCGCTGCTCGACGCGGCGCCGGCGACGAGCGTCGACGACCTCCCCGGGCAGGCCACCGCGCTGCTGGCCCTCGGCCCGCGGGCGGTGCTGCTCAAGGGCGGCCACCTCGGCGGGGAGGAGAGCGTCGACGTGCTGGCCACCGCGGACGGCGTCACCGTGACCCACCGTCCCCGGGTGCGGACGACGGCGACGCACGGCACCGGTTGCACGCTGTCCTCGGCCCTCGCCGCGCTCGCCGCCCGCGGCCGCACCGACGACTGGGCGCGGCTGGTCGACCCGGCGCGCGACTTCCTGCACACCGCGCTGGTCGCCGGGGCCGGCCTGGGCATCGGGTCGGGGCACGGGCCGGTGCACCACTTCGCCGGGATCTGGCCGTCGTGAGCACCGCCGCGGACCTCCCCGGGGACGCCGTCGAGGCCCCGTTCACCGAGCGCGCCTGGGCCGCGACCGCCGGCCTGCGCGCGGCCATCGACGACCTGCCCTTCCTCGCGGAGCTGGGCTCCGGCGCGCTGGCACCGGCCACGTTCCGGCACTACCTGGAGCAGGACGCGCTCTACCTCGCGGACTACGCCCGGGCGCTGGCCCTGCTCGCCGCCCGCGCCCCGGACTCGGCCGCCGCGTCCTTCTGGGCGACCTCGGCGGCCACGACCGCGACGGTCGAGCGCCAACTGCACGCCGACCTGCTCGCCGCGGAGCTGCCCCCGGCCGACCGGCCGGGCGGCGACCCGGTGCCCTCACCGACCTGCCTGGCCTACGTCTCCTACCTGGTGGCCGCGGCGGCGACGGCTCCGTACGCGGTCGCCGCCGCGGCCGCGCTGCCCTGCTACTGGGTGTACGCCGACGTCGGCGCGCGCCTGGCGCGGACCGCGGCCCTCGTCCCCGGGCACCCGTACCTGCGCTGGGTCGCCGCCTACGACGCCCCGGAGTTCCAGGAGGCCGCCCGCACCGCCCGCGCGCTGGTCGACGCGGCCGCCGGCGAGGCGCCCGGCACGCAGCCGGCCATGCTGCGCGCCTTCACCGTCGCCACCCGCTACGAGCTGGATTTCTGGCGCGCGGCGCACGAGCGGGAGAGCTGGCCGGACCCGATCTGAGCCGGTCCCGACGGGCCCGGCCAGGGAACTCCCGACCGGAGCCCGGTCAGCTCGCCGGCGGCTGCCCGTCCGCCGGCACGATCGGGATCCGGGTGGCCGCGCCGTCGGCGGTGGCTGCACCGCTCGCCGCGGGTGCGCTGCCACCCCCGGCCACGGCACCGCCCGCGCCCCCGAGCCGGCGCAGCAGCGCCGCGACGTCGACCCCGGTGAGGTCACCGGAGAGCTGCAGCCCCTGCGCCACGTTCGCGGCCACCGAGCGGCCGAGGGAGCCGGCGCCGTCGGCGGAGATGACGGTCATCTTGTCCACGCTCGACAGCGGGGCCGCGGCCGCCTGCACCACCTGGGGCAGCACCTTCACCAGCATCTCGAGGACCGCCGCCTCGCCGTACTTGGCGAACGCCTCCGAGCGTGCGTCCAGCGCCTCGGCCTCCGCCTGCCCGCGGGCGAGGATGGCGGCCGCCTCCGCGGCGCCCTCCCGCTCGACGGCGTCGGCGATGGCCTGCCGGCGCAGCCGCTCGGCCTCACCGCGCTTGGCGCCCTCGATCGCCTCGGCCTCGGCCAGCGCCGACCGGCGGGCCCGCTCGCCCTCACCGGAGAGCTTGGCCTGCTCGGCGGCGGCCTGGGCGGCGGCGATGGTGCCCTGCCGCTGGGCCTCGGCGGCGAGGATCGCGGCGTTCTTGCGGCCCTCGGCCTCCTGCTCGACCTTGTAGCGCTGAGCGTCGGCGGGCCGGCGGACCTGGGTGTCGAGCTGGCGCTCGGTCAGCGCCGCGGTCCGGACGGCGACCTTCTCCTGCTCGGTGAGGATCGCCTGGTCCTGCGCGGCCTGGGCCAGCGGTCCGCTGGCGGCCGCACGGGCCTTCGCCGCGTCGGTCTCCGCGGTGATCTCCGCCTGGCGCAGCGCGAGCTGCCGCTGGGCGACGGCGATCGCCTCGTCGGCGAGCAGCTGCTCCTGCTGCGCGGCCTGCCGGGCCCGGGCCTCGGCGATGCTGGCCTCCTTGAGCACCCGCGCCGCCTCGGGCCGGCCCAGGTCGGCCAGGTAGCTGCCCTCGGCCTGGATGTCCTGCAGCTGGAAGGTGTCGAGCACCAGCCCCTGCCCGGTGAGCGAGGACTCGGCCTCCTCGGCGACGGCGGAGGCGAACGCGGCCCGGTCGCGGATGATCTCCTCGATCGTCAGCCGGCCGACGATGGAGCGCAGGGCACCGGCCAGCACCTCCGAGGTGAAGGTGTCGATGCCCTCCTGCTGGTTGAGGAACCGCTGGGCGGCGGCGCGGATGGAGTCCTCGGAGCCGCCGACCTTGACGATGGCCACGCCCTCCAGGTCGCACTTGACGCCCTGCTTGGACACCGCACCGCGGATGCCGACCGGGATGCGCCGGCTGGACAGGTCCATCGTGTGCAGCTTCTGCACGACCGGCAGGACGAAGACGCTGGCGCCCATGACCACCTTCTGGCCCGACGCGTCGCGGGAGGTCAGCCCCGAGGCGCTGGTGACCTCGCGTCCCTGGCGGCCGGTCACGATGAACGCCTGGTTGGGCCCGGCGACCTTGATGCGGGACAGGACCAGCACCACGATCAGGAGCACCAGGACGGCGATGCCGCCGATGGCGATGAGCAGGGTCAGGTCCACGGTTCGGTGCCTCCGGTCTCGGGCAGGGGGTCGGGCGCGGTCGAGACGACCTGCACGGCGGTCTCGCTGAGCGCCTCGACGACGTACACGGGCGTGCCCGCGGGCAGCGGGACGTCGCTGCGCGCGGCGTACTTGAGCTGCTGGCCGGCGACGGTCAGGCGCACCTCGCCGAGTCCTCCGCTCGGGACGGCGGACACCACGACGCCCTGCAGGCCGACCAGGTGGGCCTTCGTGAGGGTCTCGGTGGTGGGCATGTCCCGCAGCGCGCGGGAGAGCCGGATCGCCCCCCACGCGAGCGGGATCGCCACGGCTGCCCCGACGGTCAGCGCGGCGAGCAGCCGGCCGGCGTCCGGGAGCCCGTCGGGCAGCACGGACGCGGCCGCGGCGCCGCCGAAGCCCACCCCGCCGACCAGCGCCGCCAGCGCCGGGACCGAGAACGGGCCGTCGGCGTCCCCGGCCAGGTCGCCGAACTCGCCGACGAGCAGGGACAGCAGGAGGACGCCGAGGCCGATCGCCCCCACGACGAGGAGGACTCCCGCCACGCTGCTCCTCCCTGTCGGTGTGGGCCCCGACAGTCGCAGCCACGCGGGAGATGATCAACCGGATCCGGCACCGACCCGTCCGCACTCACCCGCTCGGAGGACGGGCGACCATGGGGAGCGGCCGGCGACAGCGAGGAGGTGGGGCGTGCGGCGGGAGGCGAGCATCCTCCACCTGGACCTCGACGCCTTCTTCGCCGCGGTCGAGCAGCGCGACAAGCCGTCCCTGCGCGGGCGGCCGGTGGTGGTCGGCGGCGTGGGCGGGCGCGGCGTGGTGGCGACGGCGTCCTACGAGGCGCGCGCCTACGGCGCCCGGTCGGCGATGTCGACCGCCGAGGCGCGGCGCCGCTGCCCGCCCGGGACGGCGTTCCTCGGCGGGCGGTTCGCCGCCTACCGGCGGACCTCCGACGTCGTCATGGAGCTGCTGCGGGAGCTCTCCCCACTGGTCGAGCCGGCCTCGCTGGACGAGGCCTACGTCGACCTCGCGGCCGGCCCGGGCCACGACCTGTCGGTGGACGGCGTGACCGCGCTCGGCCGGCGGCTCAAGGAGCGGATCGCCGAGGCCACCGGCGGGGTGACCGGGTCGGTGGGCATCGGCTCGTCGAAGCTCATGGCCAAGATCGGCTCCGACCTGGACAAGCCCGACGGGCTGGTCGTCGTCCCCCCGGGCGGCGAGCTGGACGTGCTGCACCCGCTGCCGGTGACCCGCCTGGGCGGCGTGGGCCCGGCGACCGCGGAGCGGCTGCGGCAGGTCGGGGTGCGCACCGTCGCCGACCTGGCCGCGAAGTCGCTGCCGGACCTGGTGGCGCTGGCCGGCCGGGCGCACGGGGCGGGGCTCTACGCGCTGGCCCGCGCCGAGGACGACCGGCCGGTGGTCGCCGAGCGCGAGGCCAAGTCGATCTCGCAGGAGGAGACCTTCGAGCGGGACCTCACCGACCTCGCCGTCCTCGGCCGGGAGATCGACGCCATGGCCGCGCGGGTGGCCGCCCGCCTGCACGCGTCGGCCTACGCCGGGCGGACGGTGACGCTCAAGCTGCGCCGCTACGACTTCACCACGCAGACCCGCTCACAGACGCTGCCGCAGCCCACCGACGACGTCCGGGTGATCGCCTCGATCGCCCGCCGGCTGCTCACCGAGGCCGGCGCCGGGGGTGGGCTGCGCCTGCTCGGCGTCGGGGTCTCCGGGCTGTCGCTCTACGCGCAGGGCGATCTGTTCGCGGCCGACGACGAGCCGGCCGACCTCGCCGACGACGTCCCCGCCGAGGCGCCCGCGCCGGCCGAGGAACCCGCTCCGGCCGCCGAGACGCGGTGGTGGCCGGGGCAGGACGTGCGGCACGACGAGCTCGGCCCCGGCTGGGTGTGGGGCCGGGGACTGGGGCGGGTGACGGTCCGCTTCGAGGGGCCGCGCACCCCGCCCGGCCCGGTGCGCACGCTCGCCGCCGACGACCCCGCGCTGCAGCCCGCCGACCCGCCGGACTGGCGGGTCAGCGCGGGAACGCCGGCCAGCCCAGGACCGTGAGGTCCCGGTCGACCTGGACGACGACGTCCTCGCCGTAGGCGGTGACGAGGAACGCCGTGTACAGCCCGGCGGAGTCGACCTCGACCCGGTCGACCGTCGCGCCCGGGTGCTCGGCGAGCGCGGCGGCCGCCACGGCCACGGCCAGGTCGGCCGGGAGGTCGGGGTCCGCCGGCGGGGTCGGTGTCCGCATCCGCATGCGCCGCCGGATCCGGCCCTCGCTCGTCCTGGTGCCCATCGGGGCCTCCTCTCCTCCCCGGCCCCCGGTGGGCCGCTCGGGGACGAGCCTCGGCCGCGCGGCTGTGCGGAGCCTGGGCCTCCGGTGCGGGTTCGATCGGGGTCTGAGGAGCCCCGGACCCGACCCTGGGGGAGCTGTCGACCCGTGCGCCGGCGCGCCGACGAAGGGGAAGCGCCGGCGCGCCGGGTCGAGGGGGACGCGGAACCCGGCACAACGGGGGATGGCGGGCTCCGCGTCCCGGCGGGGACCGACGCCCTCGAGCCGGTCCCCGGTTCGCCGGGGGTGGCGTGGTGACGGGTGCTCCTGCCCGCTCTCTCCCCAGCGACCACCAGCGTGGCCGCGTGCCCTGTGAGGGAGCTGGACGGGGACTGCCAGTCCGCTAGGCATGCCACGACGGGCGGACGCCGAACGCGGCGGCGGTCCGCCACGGCGGCGACCCCGGCGGGGCCACCACCGTCACCGTGCCCTCGGGCGAGGGCAGGGACAGCAGGTACCGCGCCGGGTCGGCCGGCTCGCCGTCCTCCGGTGCCCGCCGCGGCAGGGCGAGCAGCTCGTGCGCCGTCCGGGCGAGGGAGAGCTCCCCGTGCCAGCCGCCACCCTCGTCGCGCCGGCGGGCCACGGCGGCCAGCACGGTCGCCGCCGCCAGGTGCCCGGTCGCGTGGTCCAGCGCCTGGGCGGGCAGCACGCCGGGTGCCTCGGGGGAGCCGCACTCGAGCGCGATGCCCGTCGCGGCCTGCACCAGCGAGTCGAAGCCCCGCCGGTGTGTCCACGGGCCCTCGGTGCCCCACGCCGAGAGGCTGACCACGACCAGGTGCGGGTGCCGCGCGGCCAGCGCCGCGGGGTCCAGCCCGAAGCGGGCCAGCGCGCCGGGCCGGTAGCCCTGCACGACGACGTCGGCGGTGGCCAGGAGCTCCTCGGCCGTCCGGCGGTCGGCGGCGGCCGCCAGGTCCAGCACCGCGTGCCGCTTGCCCGGTCCGGTGTCGACCAGCGAGCCGGGGTCGTCGGGCAGCCGCGGACTGTCGACCCGCAGGACGTCGGCGCCGTGCGAGGCCAGCGTCCGGGTGGCCACCGGGCCGGCGATCACGCGGGTCAGGTCGAGCACCCGCAGGCCCGACGCCGGTGCCGCCCGCACCGGTCCGTCGGCCGTCCGCCGCAGCGCGACCAGCGGCGCGGCCGCGACGGCCCGCCCCTGCGGCGACCCGGCCCAGGCCGCGGCCGTGCGGACCGCGCCCGCCGCGCCGCCGGCGGCCACGACCGCGGACTCGAGCTCCTCCGCCGCCCAGCGCCGCGCCGCCGACCCGGCGTCCTCACCGAGCACGCGCAGCGCCGCGGCACGGTGGTGCGGGTAGTTGGCGTGCAGCCGCAACCAGCCGTCTGCGGTCGGCCAGAACCGGGACAGCGGGTGGAACCCCGGCGCCACCGGACGGCCGTCGACCGCGGCGTACCGCTCGCTGCGGAAGGCGAGCCCGACGTGCGCGGCGTCCACCCGCACGGGGTCGCCGGGGGTGAGCAGCCGGGCCGCGAGCAGCTGCGCCGCGACGGCGCCCACGGCCAGGTCGGGCACGGGCAGCGGGCCGTCCAGCCCGGTCGCGCCGGTCGCCGCGACCTCCGGGGCGGGAACGCCGGCCAGCAGCGGCCACGCGTGCGCCAGCAGGGCGTTCACCGCGCGGTGATCCGCACGGCCGGGTCGGTGCACCAGCGCAGCACCGACGGCCACGCGCCGTACCCGTCGTCCATCGCCAGGTGGCCGGCGCCGGGCAGCACGTCGACGTCCAGCCCGTGCGGCCGGGCGAACACCTCCAGCGCCCCGCCCGGGCAGTAGGGGTCGTCGTCCGAGGCGACCAACCGCACCCGCCGCCGGACGTCGTCGGGGAGCGGCAGGAGCGCGCCGGCAACGAAGGTGGCGACGGCGGGCTCCCCGCGCAACCGCTCGACCGACGGCGGGGCCACCAGCAGCACGCGGTCGGGCTGCAGGCCGCCCAGGGACGCCGCGGTCCGCCACCACAGCAGCACGCCCAGGCTGTGGCAGACCAGCACCCGCTCGCCGGCCGGGTCCAGCGCGGCCAGGTGCCGGCGCAGCTCGGCCTGCCACTCGGCCAGCACCGGCTCGTCGGGGGAGGGGAACTGCGGGTAGACGACCGGGTGACCCGCGGCGGCCAGCTCCCCGGCCAGCCAGTGCTGCCAGTGCCCCGCCGGACGGCGGTTCTCCCACCCGTGCGCCACCAGGAAGCTGATCACGGCGGCGATCGTAGGAAGGCCCTGGGTGTACCTAGGGCCGCTGGGTCCCCAGCGCGAGGGTGAGCTCCAGCACGCACTGCGGGTCGTCGAGGCGGGCGCCGAAGAGCTCGCGCAGCTGCTGCATCCGGTAGCGCACCGTCTGCGGGTGGACGAACAGCTCCCCGGCGATCTTCTCCCGCCGCCCGTGGTTCAGCAGCCAGGAGCGCAGCGTCTCGAGCAGCTTCTCCCGCGGGCCGGGGCCCAGGTCGTCGAGCGGCGCGAGGACCTGCGCCCGCAGGTCGGCCAGCGCCTCGCCGTCGGCCCGCAGCACCAGCTCGGCCAGCCGCTGTTCGGTGTCCACCGGGGCGTCGCAGTCCGGGTGCAGGCCCAGCTGCAGCGCCCGCAGCGCCCGCGAGTAGGAGGAGCGCGCATCCTGCCAGGGCCGCGCGGGCCCGACGACGGCCTCCCGGCCGCGCAGGGCCTTGAGCAGCCCCGCGCGGGCGAAGCCCTCGGCGTCCGGGACGAGCAGCACCGCGCGCTCGGTCTCCGGCTCCGCGCCGGGGAGGTCCTCACCCGCCTGCAGGGTGCGCGCGTCGAGCACCGCCATCGCGCCGCGGGCCCGGGCCTCGGGCAGCAGCACCGCGGTGAGGGTGCGCGGTGGGGCCCAGTCGGCGCGCTCGGCCGCCGCGACCAGGTCGTAGGCCGGCCCACCGGTCAGCAGCAGCTCGGCCAGCCGCTCCAGGTGACGGCGGCGGACCCGCCCGCTGGTGGCCAGGTGGTCGGCGTGGCCCGCGACGCTGGAGGCCGACAGCTGGTCGATGTAGGCGAAGACCAGCTCGGCGAAGCGGGCCAGCGAGTCCGACGGCATGCCCGCGGCCACCGCCGTCTCGCTCATGTGCCGCCACGCCACGCGCGCCCCCACCCGGTAGGCGGCCAGCAGCGCGTCCATGGTGCGGCCGCTCTTCGCCTCCCCGCGGCCGAGCGCGTAGGCGCCCTCCAGGGCCGGCCCGATCGGCCGGCTGGGGTCGGCGCCGCCGTGCGCCGTCGCCAGTTCGAGGAACCCCCCGAGCGCCAGCTGGACCGCGTTCTCGATGGCCCGCCCCATGTCGCCCTGGAACGCCTCGGCGTAGCTGGGGACCTCGACGACGATCGCGGCCACCGTCCGCTCGGCCACGCGAGGCAACTCCGCGCGCATGGCGGTGGCCACCTCCCGGGTGAAGGTCTCACTCTCCGCCGCCACGCCCACCTCACGGATCCCGCAGGGTTGTTCGCGGGAGACAGTATCCGGGCGGAGGTTCACGTCCTCTGCACAGGTAATTGCACGCACCGCTGGGAACGATCGATGGCATGACCGCGACCGTCCCGCGCCCCACCCCGGCCCGGCCGGCCCTGACCGCCCTGCGTGCCCGCGCCCTGCGTCTCGCCGAGCTGGTGACGACGCCGCTGCTGCCCGACGACTACCTCGACATGGTCAACCCCCTGCGGGCGGGCACCGACCTGCGCGGACGCGTCGAGGCGGTGCAGCGCGAGACGCGCGACGCGGCCACCCTGGTCATCCGGCCGGGCGCGGACTGGCGCGGCCACGTCCCCGGCCAGTGGGTGCGGCTCGGGGTCGACGTCGACGGCGTCCGCCAGTGGCGGGCCTACTCCCTCACCTCGGGCCTGGACCGCGCCGACGGCTGCATCAGCATCACCGTCAAGGCGATCCCCGACGGCCGGGTCAGCAACCACCTCGTGCACCGCACCACGCCCGGCACCCTCGTCCACCTCGACCAGGCGACCGGCGAGTTCGTCGTCCCGCAGGAGCAGGGCAAGGTCCTGTTCGTCACCGCCGGCTCGGGCATCACCCCGGTCATGGGCATCCTGCGCAACCGCCCGGACCTCACCGACGTCGTCCTCGTGCACTCCGCGCCGACGCCGGACGACGTCGTCTTCGGGCCCGAGCTGCGCGCCCTGGCCGCCACCGGCCGGCTGCGGCTGGTGGAGCGGCACACCGACACCGAAGGGCTGCTCGACGCCGCCGGGATCGAGGAGCTCGTGCCCGACCTGGCCGAGCGGGCGACCTGGGCGTGCGGCCCGGTGGGGATGCTCGAGGCGCTGGAGGAGCACTGGACCGCGGCCGGCCTCGCCGACCGGCTGTTCACCGAGCGCTTCCGGCCGGCGGTCGTCGTCGCCGGCGAGGGCGGCACGGTCGCCTTCACCCAGGCCGGCACGACGCTGGAGGCCGACGGCGCGACCCCGATCCTGGACGCCGCCGAGGAGGCCGGCGTCCTCATGCCCAGCGGCTGCCGCATGGGCATCTGCTACGGCTGCGTGCTGCCCCTGCGCGAGGGCGCCGTCCGGGACCTGCGCACCGGCGAGGTCACCACGGCCGCCCCCGGGGACGGCGTCCTCGTCCAGACCTGCATCAGCGCCGCCGCCGGCGCCTGCTCCATCGACCACTGACCCGACCGCGACCTGAGACCGCGACCCCTGGAGGACTCCGCGTGACCGTGCTGCAGAAGAAGCCCGTCAATCCCATCGCCCACCTGACCCCCGGCGACATCGAGCTGATCGGCAAGGAGCTCGACGAGATCCGCCAGGAGGTCATCGACAGCCGGGGCGAGGCCGACGCGGCGTACATCCGCAAGGTCATCGACGTCCACCGCAAGCTCGAGCTGGGCAGCCGCGCCGTGCTGCTGGCCTCGGGGTTCCCGCCGGCCTGGATCCTGGGGACGATCGGCCTGTCGGTGGCCAAGATCCTCGACAACATGGAGATCGGGCACAACATCCTGCACGGCCAGTGGGACTGGATGCGCGACCCGAAGATCCACTCCACGACGTGGGAGTGGGACATGGCCAGCCCGGCCGACCAGTGGAAGCACTCGCACAACGAGCTGCACCACACGTACACGAACGTGATCGGCAAGGACAACGACCTCGGCTACGGCATCATGCGGGTCGACGAGGACCAGAAGTGGCTGCCGATGTACCTCGGGCAGCCGCTGTGGAGCTTCATCAACGCCTGCTTCTTCGAGTACGGGATCGCCGCCTACGACCTGGAGCTGGGCAAGAACCTGGCCACCAAGGAGCGGCGGGCCGACCCGGCCTTCCGCGCCAACGCCAAGGCCGTGCTGCGCAAGATCGGCCGACAGGCACGCAAGGACTACCTCGTCCACCCGCTGCTGTCCGGACCCAACTTCCTGGCGACCCTGACGGCCAACTTCGTGGCCAACCTGGTGCGCAACCTCTGGTCGAACTCGGTCATCCTCTGCGGGCACTTCCCCGAGGGCGTGGAGACCTTCGAGAAGAAGTCGATCGACGGCGAGACGCGTGGCGAGTGGTACCTGCGGCAGATGCTCGGCTCGGCCAACATCTCCGGGTCCAAGGCGATGCACCTGATGACCGGGAACCTGTCCCACCAGATCGAGCACCACCTGTTCCCGGACCTGCCCAGCAACCGGTACGCCGAGATCGCCCCGAAGGTGAAGGACCTGTTCGACCGCTACGGGCTCAACTACCACGCTGCGCCCCTGCCGAAGCAGGTCGCGTCGGCCTGGCACAAGATCATCCGGCTGTCGCTGCCGAACGGCTGGCTGGACCAGACCACGTGGCGGAACCTGCCGACCCAGCTGGTCAAGCTCTACAAGGCGAGCACCGGCGGGCCGAAGGTCCGCCGTCGCCTGCTGGCCGAGATGCAGGCGCCCGCGGCGGCCGCCTGACCGGCGACCCGGCTGCGCGGAGGGCGGGGGAGGCAGCAGCGGCTGCCGACCCCGCCCTCCGGCGTCTCCGGCCGCGCCGGCGGCGGGTCACGCGTCGCCCGGGCCCGGCGTGGTCCTCCGCCTCCGTCGGACGCGATCGTCGGCTCACCCAGTCCAGTCGCCGGCCCACGACGGTGCCCACGGGCCAGGGCTCCCCGAAGCTCACCGTCTCCTCGACGACCTGGTCGACGAGGTCGGCGAAGTCCTCCTCGCCCACCAGGTCGGGCGTGCACCCGCCGTCGATGAAGAACCCCGCCACGGCCAGCCGCAGGTCCTCGTAGGACAGGTCCACCTCCCGCACCACGGCCGTGGTCGTCGCGCGGTGCGAGTTCATGCCGGAGAAGGACCGCCCACACCCGCAGCCACCGTCGCCGATCGGCGCGGTCGGCGGCACACGCGTCGCCCACGAGGACGAGTTCCCCCTCGACGGCGTGGCAGAAGTCGCCCGGGTGGCCGCCCTGGCCCCGGGACGTCGCGGTCAGCAGCTTCACGGCGTCACCCTCGCAGCAGGGAGCGACGACCCCGGCGCCGTCCGGGAGGGCTGTGGACAGCGCGAGAGGCCCGGAGCGGGGGCGCTCCGGGCCTCTCGGGGTGCTGGGGGGTCGGCGTCAGTTCGCCATGTCCACGAAGCGGCTGTAGTGGCCCTGGAAGGCGACGGTGACGTTCGCGGTGGGGCCGTTGCGGTGCTTGACCAGCATGATGTCGGCCTCGCCGGCCCGCGGGCTCTCCTTCTCGTACATGTCCTCGCGGTGGATCATCATCACCATGTCGGCGTCCTGCTCGATCGAGCCGGACTCGCGGAGGTCGGACAGCATCGGCTTCTTGTCCTGACGCTGCTCGGACCCACGGTTGAGCTGTGACATCGCGATGACCGGGACCTCGAGCTCCTTGGCCAGCAGCTTCAGGGCCCGGGAGAACTCCGAGACCTCCTGCTGGCGGCTCTCGACCTTCTTGCCCGAGGTCATCAGCTGCAGGTAGTCGATGACGACGAGCTTGAGGTCGTTGCGCTGCTTGAGCCGCCGCGCCTTGGCCCGGATCTCCATCATCGTCATGTTCGGCGAGTCGTCGATGTAGAGCGGGGCGTCGGCGATCTCGCCCATCCGCCGGGCCAGCTTCGACCAGTCCTCGTCCGACAGCGTGCCGGCGCGCATGTGGTGCAGCGGCACCTTCGCCTCGGCCGACAGCAGACGCATGGTGATCTCGTGCTTGCTCATCTCGAGCGAGAAGATCACCGCCGGCATGTGGTGCTTCACCGTGGCCGACCGCGCGATGTCCAGACCCAGGGTCGACTTGCCCACACCGGGCCTCGCCGCGATGACGACCATCTGGCCGGCCTGCAGGCCGTTGGTGAGCTCGTCGAGGTCGCGGATGCCGGTGGGCACGCCGCGGGCGGTGCCGCCGCGGGACGCAATGGCGTCGAGCTCGTCCATCGTCGGCTGCAGGACGTCCTCGAGCCGCGAGTAGTCCTCGCTCATCCGCTTCTCGGTGACCTCGTAGATCTCCTGCTGCGCGCGGTCGACGATGTCGTCGACGTCGCCCTTGCCGCCCGCCGCGCCGTAGCCCAGCTGCACCACGCGGGTGCCGGCCTCGACCAGCCGCCGCAGCGTCGCCTGCTCGGCGACGATCGCGGCGTAGTAGCCGGCGTTGGCCGCCGTCGGCGTCGACTGGATCAGCGTGTGCAGGTAGACCGCGCCGCCCATCTTCGACAGCTGGTCGGTGCGGTTGAGCTCAGCGGCGACGGTGATCGCGTCGGCCGGCTCACCCCGCCCGTACAGGTCGAGGATGCAGTCGTAGATGACCGTGTGCGCCGGCCGGTAGAAGTCGTTGCCGTGCAGCACCTCGACGACGTCGGCGATCGCGTCCTTGCTCAGCAGCATGCCGCCGAGCACCGACTGCTCCGCCGCGACGTCCTGCGGCGGCTGCCGGTCGTACTGCGGAGCCGTCGGGGCCGGTCGGCTGAAGTCGTCGGCCACCGCCACGGGGGTTCCTCCATCCACTCACCGGCGCACCCCTGCACAGACCCCGGCCGATCGACCGGGGCCTGGTGGGGGAAGCACCAGAAACGACGTACGCCTGACTCGAACGTCCGTTCGGGTCATTGCTACCCCGGGGCACCGACAGTCCGGGCCGTCCGGAGGAGCTGGAGAGGACGTTAGGAAGAGCGGACGGACCCGTCCAACACCGGTGTGCACCCCGTTCTGCACAACTTGTGGACAAGTCGGTGGACACAGACGTGTCGACATGTGGAGACAGCAGGGGACGGCGGGGAGGTCGCCCGCGTATCCCGCACCTGACCTGCACGGGGACGACCCACGGGGTGTGGACGGGAAAAACCCTGGTGAAAACCGGGTGTCGTCCCCCGGCGTGTCGCCACCCCCGCACAGCAGCCCCAGGGGTCACACGGTTCGCCCCGCACGGGCCGACGCCGTCGACCGCCGGCACCGGGGCCGGGGATCAGCCCTGCAGGGCGGCCGGGACGGGTCCGAGCAGCTCGATGCCGTGCTCGGCGGCGACCCGGAGGACGGCATCGCCACCGGCATCGCCACCGGCACCGCCCCGGGCGCCGAGCGCCGCTGCGGCACGCACGAAGCCCTCCATGGGCGCGCCCGGAGCGTGGACGACGAACACGACGGCGTCCCCGGCCGACTCGTTGCGGACGGTGTGCGGCGTGCCCCCGGCCAGGGGGACGACGTCGCCCGCCGCCGCGGTCGACCGGTGGACCACACCGTCTGGGCCGCCGGCGTAGAAGGTGACCTCACCGCTGAGCACCAAGTAGACCTCCCCCGGGTCGTGGCGGTGCAGCACCGGCGGCCCGCCACCCGGGGGCATGTGGACGCGGACGGCGAACAGGGCGCCGTCGGTCTGCGCGCTGGTGGCCAGGACGGTGACCTCGTCCACCCCGAGGCGAACGGGATCCGGTGTGACAGGATCGACAGGGAGCATGTCCAACAGAGTGGACAGGTGGCCTGTCGATGTCAACACGGATCCCCGTCACCGGTGGTCGGCCCCGCCCGGCCAATCTCGGCGTCCTGCTGCGCGAGGCGTTCGTGGCGGTCAACGACCTCGTCCTCGCTCACCTCGCCGAGTGCGGTCACGCCGCGGTCCGGCCGGCCCACGGCGCGGTCTTCCAGTACCTCGACGACGCCGGGACGACGGTGAGCGTGCTCGCCGAGCGGGCGCAGATGACCAAGCAGGCGATGGCGGAGCTCGTCGCCCACCTGGAGCGGCACGGGTATGTCACCAGGGTCCCCGACCCGGCCGACCGGCGGGCGAAGCTGGTCCTGCCCACCGAGCGGGGGCGCGAGGTCGTGACCATCGCGCAGAGCCTGGTCCCCGAGCTGGAGGAACGGGTCACCGGTGCCTTGGGTCCGGAGCGCGTGCACGCGCTCCGCGACGACCTGGAGGCGATCCGCCGGTCGGCGACCGAGGAGCTCGCCCGGCAGTCGGGCCGCCGCGCGGGCGACGGCTGACGACAGGGACCGACCGCGAGGCTGAGCCCGCAGACGCCGTGAGGGGCGCCGGACCGGGTCCGACGCCCCTCACGGGCGGTGTCGTGCGCCCCTGCAGCGGTGGCAGGGGTCCGTGCTCAGCCGGCGACGACCTCGATCGCCAGCTGGGTGGTCACCTCGGGGTGCACCCGCACGGTGACGGTGTGCTGGCCCGTGGTCTTGATGCTGCTGGGCAGCTCCACCCGGCGCCGGTCGAGCTCGGGGCCACCGGCGGCGGTCACGGCGTTGACGACGTCGGCGGTGGTGACCCGGCCGAACAGCCGGCCACCGTCACCGGCGCGGGCCGGCACGCGGACGGTCAGGCCCTTGAGGCGCCCGGCCACGGCCTGGGCCTCCTCGAGCGAGCGCACCTCGCGGACGGCACGCGCCCGACGCAGGGACTCGACCTGCTTCTCGGCACCGCGGGTGGCGACGATCGCCAGGCCGCGGGGCAGGAGGTAGTTGCGGGCGTACCCGCCCCTGACCTCCACCGTGTCACCGGAGGACCCGAGACCGGTGACCTCCTGCGTCAGGATCAGCTTCTGGGTGCTCATGGTCAGCGCGCCGTGGAGGTGTAGGGCAGCAGGGCCATCTCACGGCTGTTCTTGACGGCCGTGGCGACGTCCCGCTGGTGCTGGCTGCAGTTGCCGCTCACGCGGCGGGCACGGATCTTGCCGCGGTCGGAGATGAACTTCCGCAGCAGGGTCGTGTCCTTGTAGTCGATGTAGGTCGCCTTGTCCTTGCAGAACTGGCAGACCTTCTTCTTGGGCTTGCGAACGGGGGGCTTGGCCACCGGGGTTCTCCAGATACGAGAGGTTCAGGTAACGAGTGGCCCCGCTGCGGGGTCCCGCGCCGAGCGGAGCGAGGCGTGGGGGGCAGCGGGGTCCTTTCAGAAGGGCGGTTCGTCCGACGGCGGGGCCGGGGTCGACCACGGGTCGCTGGACCCGCCGCCACCGCCGAAGCCACCGCCACCGCCACCGCCGCCGAAGCCGCCACCGCCCTCGCCGCGCGAGGCCTTGGTGACCTTCGCGGTGGCGTAGCGGAGCGACGGGCCGACCTCGTCGACCTCGAGCTCGACGACGGTGCGCTTCTCGCCTTCCTTCGTCTCGAACGACCGCTGCTTGAGCCGGCCGGAGACGATCACCCGCGAGCCGCGGGTCAGCGACTCGGCGACGTTCTCCGCCGCCTGCCGCCACACGTTGCAGCGCAGGAAGAGCGCCTCGCCGTCCTTCCACTCCTGCGACTGACGGTCGAAGGTCCGCGGCGTGGAGGCCACGGTGAAGTTGGCGACCGCGGCGCCGGACGGCGTGAACCGCAGCTCGGGGTCCGACGTCAGGTTGCCGATGACGGTGATGACGGTCTCGCCGGCCATGGTCAGTGGACCTCGGGCCGCATCAGCTTCGTGCGCAGGACCGACTCGTTCAGGTTGAGCTGACGGTCGAGCTCGGCGACCGCGGCGGGCTCGGCCTGGATGTCGATGACGGCGTAGATGCCCTCGACCTGCTTCTTGATCTCGTAGGCCAGCCGGCGGCGGCCCCAGATCTCGGTCTTCACGGTGCCACCGGAGTTGGTGACGACGGTCAGGAACCGGTCGAGCGAGGGCGCGATGGTGCGCTCCTCGAGATCGGGGTCGAGGATGACCATCAGTTCGTAGTGACGCACGGAGAACCCCACCTCCTCTGGTCTGGCGGCTGCAGTCGGTCTGCAGCAGGAGGGTCGTACACGCGTCGCGCGCCCCGTCCGGTGACAGCCACCGGGGGAACGCGCCCCGACCAGGCTACCAGCGGCCCCGTCCAGAGGCTCGCCGCGAGCCGGCGAGCGGTGAGGGGGACGGGGTCCTTCTAGGGTCGGGCCCGTGGCAGCTCACCCGATCGGCGTACACGTCGGCCCCGGCCTGACCGAGGACAACGAGCTCGACGCCGGCGGCCCGCTGGCCCGGGCCGCGGAGATGGACGCCGACGGCGTGCAGGTCTTCCTCGCCGACCCGCAGGGGTGGACCGCCCCCAAGCCGCGCCCGGACGCCGCCGACCTGCTCGCCAGCGACGTCGTGGTCGTCGTCCACGCGCCGTACGTACTCAACGTGGCGACGACGAACAACCGCATCCGCATCCCCAGCCGCAAGCTGCTGGACAAGCACGCGCAGGCCTCCGCGGCGATCGGCGCGCTGGGGATGGTGGTGCACGGCGGCCACGTGCTGGCCAAGGACGACCCGGCCGTCGGCGTCGACAACTGGCGCAAGACCTTCGCGCGGCAGGCCGAGGACGGCGGGTTCCCCGTTCCGCTGCTCATCGAGAACACCGCCGGCGGCGGCAACGCCATGGCCCGCGACCTCGACGCCATCGCCCGGCTGTGGGAGGCGATCGGCGAGTTCGGCGCCGGCTTCGTGCTCGACACCTGCCACGCCTGGGCCGCCGGCTGGGACCTCGCCACGGCCGTGGCCGACGTCCGGGCGATCACCGGCCGCATCGACCTGGTGCACCTGAACAACAGCCGCGACCCGGCCGGTTCCAGCCGCGACCGGCACGCCCCGCTGACGTCCGGGGAGATCCCGTTCGGGCTGCTGGCCGACGTCGCCCGCGCCGCCGACTGCCCGGTGGTCCTCGAGACCCCCGGTGACGCCGCCGAGCACGCCGCCGAGATCCAGGCCCTCAGGGCGGCCCTGGCCTGACGGGGAGGACCCGGCCCAGCCGGGGACGGCTCCGCTCAGCCGGGGGACGGCACCTGGCCGCGGTGCGGCCCGGAGGGCCGCAGTGTCATCGCGTCGGGGGCGTGGTCGAGCACGCCGCCGGCGGGGTCGTCGACGCCGGGCCAGCCGGTCCGGACGACGTCCCCGTCGGGGTGCCAGACGTCGCGCACGACCAGCGCCATGAGGACGACCACGGCGGCGTCCCGGATGGTGACCGCGAGGAAGAACCACTCCACCTCGACGCCGCGGTTGTCGGTGCCGAGGTACCAGAGCATCCGCGGCACCCACAGCAGCGCCTCGGTGGCCTGCCAGAGCAGCAGCGAGCGCCACCGCGGCCGGGCCAGCACCGCCAGCGGCAGCAGCCACAGCGAGTACTGCGGGCTCCACACCTTGTTGACCAGCAGGAACCCGGCGAGCAGCAGGAAGGCCACCTGGGCCACGCGGGGCCGCACCGGGGCGGCGAGGGTCAGCCAGGCCACCGCGGCCACGAGGGCGACGAGCGCGAGGGCGACGACCGCGTTGAGCACCGCCGGCGTCTCGCCCTCGGCCGGGACCCCGCCGAACAGCCGGCCGCCGGTGACGGTGATCGCGATGTTCCACAGCGTGTCCGGATCGGCCGGCCGCTCGCTGTTGAGCCGGAAGAACCGCGCCCAGTTCTCCGGCGCGAGGACGGCCACCGGCACGTCGACCAGCAGCCAGGCGGCGCCCGCCGCGACGGCGGTCCCCAGCCAGGTGCGCAGCCGCCCGGCGCGCAGGCACAGCAGGAACAGGGCGCCGAGCAGCACGACCGGGTAGAGCTTGGCCGCGACGCCCAGGCCCAGCAGCGCCCCGGCCAGCACCGGCCGCCGCCGCGCCCACGCCCACAGGCCGAGGGCGGCCAGCGCCACGGCGAGCAGGTCCCAGTTGGTGAACGCGTGCACGAACAGCAGCGGCGAGAGGCCGACCATGGCCGCGTCCCAGGGCCGCCGTCCCGACGTGCCGAGGACGGCGCGGGTCACCAGGAGCGCGCACAGCGAGAGCAGCAGGCAGGTGGCGACGTAGTACGACTGCACGGCCGGGACGTCGGGCAGCACACCGACGGCGGCGGCGAGCGCGTCGTAGACCCGCCCGAGGCCGGCCGCGACGGCCATGAAGGCGCCGGTGAGGACCGGGTACTCGACGGCGGAGTCGAGGTAGGGCACCTCGCCCCGGTCGAGCCCGTGCAGGCCGAACAGCGGCACGGTGTCCGAGTAGCAGAAGTGGGTGTACTGCACCGAGCCGGCCCAGTTGCCGTCGGAGCAGGGCGCCTGCTTGACCCAGGCCAGGGCGAGCACCGCCGTGGTGAACAGCAGGCAGACGCGCAGCGGAGTCCAGAACAGCGCGCGCCCGGTGACCGCGTGGCGGCCCCACGGGCCGCCGACGGCCTCGCTGGCCTGGATCGCGACCGGGTCGGTCCAGGTGGGGACGACGCGGTCGGGCCGGCCGGGGTCGGCCGCGACAACCCCCGGAGACGCCGAGGGCCCGTCCGCCGGCTGTGCTGCCGGATCGGACGGGCCCGTCGGGGTGCTGCTCACGGGGCTCAGTCTGCCCCGCGGGGGTCAGCCGGCCGGTTGCACCGGGACGGCGGGTTGACCGTTCTCGGTGTCCGCCCCCTCGGAGGTGTCCTCGCCGGTGTCGCCGGTCTCGTCCTCGGACGGGACGTCGTTGCCGCTGTCGGCGTCGTCGTTGCCGCCGCCGTTGTCGGCGTCCTCGCCCCCGTTGCCGTTGCCGTTGCCGTTCCCGTTGTCGCCGTTGCCGTTCCCGTTGCCGCTGTCCGCGGACTCGTCCTCGGAGTCGTCCTGGGTCGGCTCGGCGGGCTCGGAGGACCGGGTCGGCGCCGATGAGGTCCGCTGCGGGGTGGACTCCGTCGTGGGCGCGGGCACACCGACGCCGGTGTCGCCCCGGATGAGCGCCCGGTCGGGCAGGTCCTCCTCCGGCGTCCCGTCCAGCACGGTGTTCATGAACTCCTGCCAGATCGCCCCGGGCAGGCCCGAGCCGTAGATGATCTGGCCGCCCGTGGTCACGATCGGGTCGCTGGGGGAGTCGTTGCCCATCCACACCGCGGTCGAGATCGACGGCGTGTAGCCGACCATCCAGGCGTCGGAGTTGTCCTCGCCCTGGCCCTGCGTACCGGTCTTGCTGGCGACCTCGCGGCCGCCGTCGAGCGCCCGCCGCGAGTAGGACGCCACGCCCTTGAGCGCGTAGGTGACGTCGCTGGCGATGTCGGCCGGGATGGCCTGGTCGCCGGTGTCGCCGTTGTAGTCCAGCAGGACGGTGCCCTGGTTGTCGGTCACCCGGGTGACGAAGAACGGCTCGTGCTCGACGCCGCCGTTGGCGAAGGTGGCGAAGCCGTGCGCCTGGTCGATCGGGCGCATCTCGTACTCGCCGATGCCGATCGCCGACCCGGTGTACCCGTCGGAGTTGGCCAGCGTGGTCTTGTCCTTGAGCGCACCGCCCTGCCAGGTCTCGGGCAGCCCGGTGGCGGCCAGCGCGGTCTCCCGGACCTTGTCCGGGCCGACCTCGTAGGCCAGCCCGTAGAACGTGGTGTTCAGCGAGCGGGTCATGGCCTCGACGAGGGTGCAGGCGCCGCAGGAGGCGCCGCCGGAGTTGCGCACCAGCGCGTCCCGGTCGGGGAACTTCTGCGGCGAGCTGCCGTCCCGGCGGGCGTTGACGCTGATCCCCTGCTCGAGGGCGGTGGCCAGCGTGTAGGGCTTCATCGACGAGCCGGGCTGCCGCTGGGCCTGCGCGTAGTCGGTGCCCGTGCCGTTGCGCCCGCCGAAGTAGGCCTTCACCGCGCCGGTGTGCGGGTCGACCGAGACCAGCGCCTGGCGCAGGCCCTCGGGCTCGCCGGCCATCACGGTGTCGACGGCGGCGATCGCGGCGTCCTGGTAGCGCTTGTCGACCGTCGTGGTAATCCGCAGGCCACCGGCGCGGATCTGCTGCTCGGTGTAGCCCTTGGCCTCGAGCTCGGCCATGGCGCGCTGCACGACGAGGCCCTCGGGGCCCTCCGGGATGCCCAGCGACGAGCCGCCCTTGGGCAGCACCTGCGGGTAGACCGAGGCGTCCCGCTCGGCCTGGGTGAGCCAGCCCTCCTCGACCATCGCGTCGAGCACCAGGCCCCAGCGGTCCTGCGCGGCCTCGGGGTTGACCTCCGGGTCGTAGTTGCTGGGGCTGCGGACCAGGACGGCGAGGACGGCGCCCTGCTGCGGGGTGAGCTCGGCGGCGGGGACGCCGAAGAAGGTGTTCGCGGCGGCCTCGATGCCGTTGGCGCCCCGCCCGAAGTAGATGGTGTTCAGGTAGTTCTCGAGGATCTCGTCCTTGTCGTAGTTGTTGTCCAACTTGATGGCGAGGAAGAGCTCCTGGAACTTGCGGCTGAACGTCTGCTCCTGGGTCAGGAACGCGTTCTTGACGTACTGCTGGGTGATCGTCGACCCGCCCTGCGTGGAGCCGCCCGTGAGGTTGTTCCAGGCGGCCCGGACGATGCCGGTGAAGGAGATGCCGGGGTCGGAGTAGAAGCTGCGGTTCTCCGCGGCCAGGATGGCGTTGCGGGCCGGCTCGGACACCCGGTCGAGGGGGACGTTGGTGCGGTTGCCCCCGTCGACGCCCAGCCGGGCCATCTCCGTGGTGCCGTCGGCGTAGTACACGACGGTGGTCTGCGCGTTCTGCACCGAGCTCGGGTCGGGGACCTCGGTGGTGGCGTACACGACGCCGACGAAGACGCCGAGGAGCACCAGCATCCCGGCGAAGGCGGCGGCGAGGACCTTGAGCCGGCGGCGACGCTTCTGCTTCTTCGTCCGCGCTGCCTTGCCGTTGGCGGCCGGACCCCTGCCGGCCGGCTTCGCACCTCGTGCGGCGGGAGCGCCGGTGCGCGACGTCGTCGTCCGGGCTCCGCGGCCGGCCGGCGGACGCCGGTTGCCGCCGTTGCCGCCGCCGGTGCGACCGGGTGGCGGTCGGCGGTCCGAGCCGCCAGGCGGCCCGACCGGGGAGGTCTCGTCGTGGGGAGGCACGAAGGGGCCCCTCTCTGACTCGTTGGTGGACACGGGACACACGCGTCCCGCGCCAGGGTGTCGTCTTCAGCTGTGGAATCGGGGGAGGACCCGCGACAGCGCCGTCCCACAGCGGTCCTGTGAGACGGAAGGGTCCACCGGGGCGTCTTTGTTCCCCGGCGCGGCGACTACTCCGTCGCCGCGCGCCGGCGGGTGCGGCGGGGCGAGCGCCCCGGCTCCGGCTCGGCGCCCAGGAGGTACGAGCAGTCCAGGTGGTTCCAGCCGCAGCTCCGGCACACCTGGACGGCGTAGACGGTGAACTCCTCCTGCGCGGCGTCCATGCGGGCGAGTTCGGCCTGCGTCTTGGCCTGACCCGCCGTGGGCCCGAGGTGCTCCCCGTAGACGTAGCTGACCAGCGTGAGACGGTCCTTGCGGCACACGGGGCAGGCGACGTCGGTCGCCTCACCGTGGTACCTGGCCGCGCGGGTGAGGTACGGACTGGCGTCGCAGACCTCGAAGAGCCCCGTGCGTCCGGCGTACACGTCGGCGAGGACGGCTCGCCGCTGCAGCGAGTAGTCCACGACGGATCGACGTCCGGGCACGGCGTCAATGTACGCACCGGGGACGACGTCCGACGCCTCCTCGGGTGCTGACCGGCGTTCGGACCGCCGTCTCCGGTTGCCGACCCGATCTCGAGCGGATGTATCGTCCCGATACATCGGATCGTGGGGCGAAGGGGAGGCGACGTGCTCGAGTTCGCCATCCTGGGCCTGTTGCACCAGCACCCCATGCACGGCTACGAGCTGCGCAAACAGCTCGCACAACTGCTCGGGGGGCTGCGCAGCATCTCCTACGGGTCGTTGTATCCCGCGCTCAAGCGGCTGCACGCCGCCGGGTACGTCACCACCGAGGACCCGGAACCGCGTGCACTGCTGCCGGCCGACGCACCGCCGCTCACCGGCCGGCGCGGGAAGGTCGTCTACACGATCACCGCGGAGGGGAAGGAGCGCTTCCACGACCTGGTCAGCCAGTCCGGCCCGGAGGCGTACGACGACGGCGGGCTCTTCGGCGTCCGCCTGGCGTTCTTCCGGCACACCGCCGCGGACGTGCGGCTGCGGATCCTCGAGGGCCGCCGCCGCACGGTGGAGCGGCAGCGGGAGGGCTTGCGCTCGTCGCTGAGCCGCACCCGCGAACGCCTCGACCGCTACACGCTCGAGCTCCAGCGCCACGGCCTGGAGTCGGTGGACAGAGAGGTCCGCTGGCTCGCCGAGCTGATCGACAAGGAGCGCACCGACGACGAGCGGCGCCGAGCAGCCGGCGTCGACGACGGAGACGCCGTCCCGCCGGACGGCCCGGTCCCCCCTCGCCCCGAATGACCCGACGGAGGCCCCGGCCCCCGTCCCGAGAAGGACCGCCCGCGGTCCGCGAGTCCAGGACCGCACCCCGGTCTGCGAACAAGGAGAGCTCCATGGGTTCTGTGAAGGTCGCCATCGTCGGCGTCGGCAACTGCGCCGCCTCGCTGGTGCAGGGCGTGCACTACTACCGCGACGCCGACGAGACGACGTCGGTGCCGGGCCTGATGCACGTGCGCTTCGGCGAGTACCACGTGTCCGACGTGGAGTTTGTCGCCGCCTTCGACGTCGACGCGAAGAAGGTCGGCCGCGACCTCTCCGAGGCCATCGTCGCCAGCGAGAACAACACCATCAAGATCTGCGACGTCCCGCCGCTGGGCGTCCCGGTGCAGCGCGGCACCACCCTCGACGGGCTGGGCCGGTACTACCGGGAGACCATCGAGGAGTCCGACGAGCAGCCGGTGGACGTCGTCTCGGTGCTGCGCGAGACCGGCGCCGACGTGCTGGTCTGCTACCTGCCGGTCGGATCGCAGCAGGCCGCCGAGTTCTACGCCCAGTGCGCCCTGGACGCCGGGGTCGCGTTCGTCAACGCCCTCCCGGTGTTCATCGCCGGCACCCAGGAGTGGGCGGACAAGTTCACCGCGGCCGGTGTGCCGATCGTCGGTGACGACATCAAGAGCCAGGTCGGCGCGACCATCACCCACCGGGTGCTGGCCAAGCTCTTCGAGGACCGCGGCGTGCAGCTCGACCGCACGATGCAGCTCAACGTCGGCGGCAACATGGACTTCAAGAACATGCTCGAGCGCGAGCGGCTGGAGTCCAAGAAGATCTCCAAGACCCAGGCCGTCACCAGCCAGGTCGACCGGGACATGGGCAAGGAGAACGTGCACATCGGCCCGTCGGACCACGTGCCGTGGCTGTCGGACCGCAAGTGGGCCTACGTGCGGCTGGAGGGCCGTGCGTTCGGCGACGTCCCGCTGAACCTGGAGTACAAGCTCGAGGTCTGGGACTCCCCGAACTCGGCCGGCATCATCATCGACGCCGTCCGCGCCGCGAAGATCGCCAAGGACCGCGGCATCGGCGGCCCGATCCTGTCGGCGTCCTCCTACTTCATGAAGAGCCCGCCGGTGCAGTACAGCGACAGCGAGGCCCGCGACGCCGTCGAGGCGTTCATCCGGGGCGACGTCGAGCGCTGACGGCCGCCCTGCAGGGTCCCGCCGCGAGAGTGCGAGCGGTGGGGGGCAGGGGGTGGTCCTTCCACCCGTTCTCCCCACCCTTCGCAGGCTCGGGGTGGGCCCCGGAACGGAGCCGCTGACAGGGCCCGTCCCCATCCGGGGGCGGGCCCTGCCGCGTTCCGGGACCCCTGTCGCGTTCCGCGTGGAGCACCGCCGCGACCTGCGGCCCTGCCTACGCTGGGCCGCATGCCGCCGCGCCGCCGTCCGCTCGTCCCGGCCCTGGGGCTGGTGCTCGTGCTGGCCGCCGGGTGCTCGGCGGAGGAGACCGAGCGGCCGCCCGGGGACCCGGTCACCGCCGAGGAGGCCGGCGTCCTCGCCGCGCTGCTGGCGCGCAACGAGGAGCAGGGCGGCGCGGACTTCGTGGTGACCGCTCCCTACGGGGAGGACACCGTCCTCACCCTCACCGGCGAGGTGGACTTCCCCGGTCAGGTGGGCCGCGCGCAGGCGGTGACGACCTACGGCGGCGGGCATCCCGACACGGCCCGCACGCTGTTCTTCACGTCCGACACGGTGTGGTTCGGGGACGTCCCGGGGCTCGCCGAGTACCTGACCGGGGCCGGGCTGCCCGAGGCCTCCTACGTGAGCCGGCCGCTGGCGACGGGCGAGGAGTCGCCGCTCACCGACGTCCTGGTCCGGCTGGTGCTCAACCTCGCCGCCGAGGAGCCGGACGACGCCGCCGCCTTCCGCGGCGGGGACTACTCCTGGCAGGGCGAGCGCTCGGTCGACGGCGAGCTCACCGCGGTCTACGCCTCGGAGACGGGCTGGTCGGTGGCGGTGGACAACTCCAGCGACCTGCTGGTCCAGTTCGTCACCCGGCTGCCCGATCAGGACTTCGACGTGACGGTGACGCTGTCCGACCACGGGGAGCGGGCGATCGCGCCGCCGGAGGAGTCGCAGACCGTCGACGGCGACGAGCACCCGGAGGTCGCCGCGGCCGTCGGGCTGTAGAAGGACCCCGTGCGGAGAGGCACCCGACCCCGGACGTGCGGAAGGGGCGGCCTCTTCCCCAGACCGCCCCTTCCAGAACTCTTCCTACCAGATCCGCCTCGATCGCGCTGCCCGTGCCGGGCGGATCGTGACCTTCAGTTGACCGACGGGTCGGCGGGCGCGGTGGACAGCACCGCCAGCCGCCCGGTCTGCCGGCCCATCACCCGGCGCCACAGCTCCGGACCGGCCAGCGGGCTGAGCACGTCGTCCGGACGGCCCGGGACACACGCCCACGCGCCCTCGGCGATCTCCCCGGCCAGCTGGCCTGGCGACCAGCCGGCGTAGCCGGCGAACACCCGCAGCCCGCGGACCTGACCGTCGAGCACGTCGGGGTCGGCGTCGAGGTCGACCAGGTGGACGTCGCCGGCGACCCGGCGCAGGCCGCAGTCGTCCCCCGGGGCCAGGCAGACGGCCAGGCACAGGGCGGTGTCGGTCTCGCAGGGCCCGCCCACGTGGAACACGCCCGGCTCGACGGCCAGGTCGCACCAGCCGGGCAGCACGTCGCGGATCTCGACCTGGCTCGGCCGGCCCAGGACCACGCCCAGCGTGCCGGTGTCGCCGTGGTCGAGGACGAAGACCACCGTGCCGGCGAACGTCGGGTCGGTGAGGCTCGGCATCGCCACGAGCAGCGAGCCCGGGCGGACGTCCTCGAGGCTGCCGATCGACATGGCGGGCACCGCTTCCGGACGACGTCGCCCCGTCGCCGGGCGGCCAGGCGGCCCGGACTCTGGTTCGGACGGAGGCGGGGGAGTCATCGCGTCCAGTGTGCCCCACCCGACCGCCCCACGGAGTACGAGGGGAGCCCGCCTGTGAAGGGACGTTGGACCTCGGCTCGTCGTCCACCGTGAGGGACCGGGCAGCCACCGTAGGGTGACGGCGTGCGGCAGGCGGGGACGACCGTGCGCCGCCTCCTCGGCCGGGCCGACTTCCGCCGGCTCCTCGCCACGCGGCTCACCTCGCAGGCCGGGGACGGCGTGCTGCAGGCCGCCCTCGCCGGCACGGTCCTGTTCAACCCGCAGCGCGCCGCCGACCCCCTCGACGTGGCGGCCGGGTTCGCCGTCCTGCTGCTGCCCTACTCCCTCGTCGGGCCGTTCGCCGGCGCCCTGCTCGACCGGTGGAGCCGCCGGCAGGTGCTGCTGTGGTGCGGCGTCCTGCGGGCCGGCCTGGTCGCCGTCCTGGCCGCCCTGGTGGCGGGCGGGGTGGCCGGGGAGCCGTTCCTGCTGACCGGGCTGGCGGTGTTCTCGGTCAACCGGTTCGTGCTCTCCGCGTTGTCCGCGGCGCTGCCGCACACCACCGACCAGCCGTCCCTGGTGCCGGCCAACGCGGTGTCGACGACGGCCGGGTCCGTGGCGACGGTCGTCGGTGGGGCGGTCGCGGTGGCGCTGCTCTCGCTGGGCAGCGCCGGGGACGGGGCCTACGCGGTGCTGACGGCCGGCGCGGCCGCGCCCTACCTGCTGTCGGCCGTGGCGGTGGCCGGCCTCGGGCGCGGCGCCCTGGGCCCGGACGGCGGCTCCCGGCTCACCCTCCGCGACGTGGTCACCGGGATGCTGGCCGGCGCCCGTCACGTGTGGGGGATCCGCCCGGCCGCCGCCGCGCTGGCCGTCATCACGCTGCACCGGCTGTGCTTCGGGCTGGTCACGCTGATGACGCTGCTGCTGTTCCGCAACACGCTCGGCCCGTGGGGTCCCGTGCCTCGGGGACTGGCCGGCCTGGGGGTGGTGGTGGCGGCCGGCGCGGCGGGCACCCTGCTGGCCGCGGTCGTGACCCCGCCGGCGGTGCGGCGCCTGGGCCGGAGGGGCTGGGTGACCCTCGTGCTGGCCCTGCTCGCGCCGGCGACGGTGGCCCTCGGGCTGGCGTTCTCCGCACCGGCGGTGGTCCTGGTCGGCTTCGCGCTGGGGTTCGGCGGCCAGGCGGTGAAGATCTGCGTGGACAGCACGCTGCAGGAGACGGTCGAGGACGACGTCCGCGGCCGGGTGTTCGCCGTCTACGACATGCTGGTCAACGTCAGCTACGTGGTGGCGCTGCTGGTCGCGGCGGTGCTGCTGCCGGCGTCGGGGGTCTCGTCCGCGGTCGTGCTCACGGTCGGCGTCCTCTACGCCCTCGCCGCCCTCCTCGCCTCCGCATCGCTCTAGCGGAGTGCCACGGCGCGGATTCCGCGCCCCTCTCACTCCATTGCACCGCCGAGCGCCGCCCGGATCTCCGCGCCACACGCGGCCTGCTCCGACCGCAACCGCCGCACCGGGAACCGCAGCACGCGGATCCCGACCCCCTGGATGGCGTTCTGCCGTCGCAGGTCGCCGTCCCAGTCACTGGCGCTGAGGTGGAACGCGGCCCCGTCCGCCTCGACGCCCACCCGCCGGTGCCGCCAGTAGGCGTCCAGGTAGTAGGTGCCGGACGGCGTCACGATCTCCGCGTTCCACTCCGGCTCGGGCAGGCCTGCGGCGAGCACCACCCGCCGGAGGTCGGCCTCGCCCACCGACCGCATGCCGCGGGCGGCGTCGGCGACCGCGGCCCTCAGCCAGGGACCGGCCCGCCGACCCGCCGCACGGACCTCTTCGGCCAGGTCCTCGACCGTCGCCAGGCCCTTCTGGAGCACGTCCGACACCGCGTGGTCGACGTCCTGCCGGCGGCCGGCGCTCATCGCGACGTCGGCCACGGCGCGGGCAGCCGTCGTGGTCCGCAGGCCGTCCACCGTGAGGTCCCCCAGCGGACGGCGGGACTGGTGGACGACGACGAAGCCGCTGGATGCGAGGTGGCGGCCGTGCGGCACGGACACCTCCACGAGTCCTGAGTCCGGAGGGGCGACGTACTCTCCCCGCACGCCGGCCACTCGGCGGCGGGCCACCGGCTCGGCGATGCGGGCTCCCTGCAGGACCAGGGCACTGGAGTGGGAGAGGCAGCCGTCAGGCCCCGCCCACGCGAGACCCGTGAGGTACCTCTCCCGCCGGGTCAGCGCTCCGGAGTGGAGGACGACGACCCCGGGGACCGGTTCCTGCCACCGGCCGGACCGGACGGCTCTGCGGATGCGGTCCTTCCCCACACCGAGGGCGGCGAGCTGACGGCGGTGGGCCACCGTGGTCCGGTCGGAACGCATGACCCGACCCTGACCGACGGCGCCTCTGCCGGGCCGCCTGTCCACAGGTGCGCGTCGTGAGTGGAGTGAGAGGGGCGCGGAATCCGCGCCGTGGGACTCCGCTACGAGCGGGCGGCCCACCAGGCGCGGAGCTCGGCCTCGGCCTCCTCGGGGTCCATCGGGCCGCGCTCCAGCCGCAGGTCCTTGAGGTACTTCCACGCCTCGCCGACCTCCCGGCCCGGCGGGATCCCCAGGATCGCCATGATCGCGTTGCCGTCGAGGTCGGGGCGGACCCGCGCGAGGTCCTCCGCCGCCGACAGCTCCGCGATCCGCCGCTCCAGCGAGTCGTACGTGGCCGACAGCGCCGCGGCCCGGCGCTTGTTGCGGGTCGTGCAGTCCGAACGGACCAGCTTGTGCAGCCGCGACAGCAGGTCCCCGGCGTCGGTGACGTACCGGCGGACGGCGGAGTCGGTCCACTCGCCGCGGCCGTAGCCGTGGAACCGCAGGTGCAGGAAGGTCAGCCGGGCGACGGCCTCGACGACGTCCTTCGGGTAGCGCAGCGCGGTCAGCCGCTTGCGCACCAGCTTCGCGCCGACCACCTCGTGGTGGTGGAACGACACCCGGCCGCGCGCCTCGTGCCGCCGGGTGGCCGGCTTGCCGATGTCGTGCAGCAGCGCGGCCAGCCGCAGCACCAGGTCCGGCGACTCCGCGTCCGGATCGGCCTGCTCCAGCGCGATCGCGCGGTCGAGGACGGTGAGGGAGTGGGCGTAGACGTCCTTGTGCTGGTGGTGCTCGTCGATCTCCATCCGCAGCGCGGACAGCTCGGGCAGCACGACGTCGGCCAGCCCGGTCGACACGAACAGCTCCAGCGCCGCCCGGGGACGGTCCTGCAGCAGGGTCTTGGACAGCTCCGCCTGCACCCGCTCCGGGGTGATGCGGGCCAGCTGGTCCGACATCGCGGTCATCGCCTCGACGACGTCGTCGGACGGCGTCAGCTCCAGCTGCGCGACGAACCGGACGGCGCGCAGCATCCGCAGCGGGTCGTCGGCGAAGGAGTCGGCCGCGGCGCCGGGGGTGCGCAGCCGCTTGGCGAGCAGGTCGCCGAGGCCGCCGTAGGGGTCGGTGACGGTGCGGTCAGGGCCGAGCGAGACCGCCATCGCGTTGACGGTGAAGTCGCGGCGGGCCAGGTCGTCGACGAGGGAGTCGCCCCAGGCCACCTCGGGGTTGCGCGACTCCCGGTCGTAGCGGTCGGCGCGGAAGGTGGTGATCTCCAGCCGGACGCCGTCCACCTCGGCGCCGACGGTGCCGAAGGCGATCCCGGTGTTCCACGTGGAACTGGCGAAACCGCGCAGCAGCCGCAGCACCTCGACGGGCCGGGCGTCGGTGGTGAGGTCCAGGTCGCCGGGCACGCGCGGCTGCCCCGAGCCGGCGGCGAGCAGCGCGTCGCGGACCGACCCGCCGACCAGGTGGATCTCGAAGCCGGCCTCGGTGAACCGCTCCCCGAGCCGGGTCAGGACGGGGGAGACGTCGACGAGCTCCCGCACGGTCTGCTGGACGGCGGGAGGAACAGCGTCGTCGCCAGGACTCGAGGGGTGATCGGACACGACGGTCCAGGGTAGTGGCGCGCCGGACGGACCCTGGCGTGGCTCCGCTCTCCACGCGGGGCCCGCGGCCGCACGCTCGCGGTGGGACCCTGCAGCGCGGCCGTTCGGGCTCGTTCCCGCTGCGATGCTCACGGAGCTCTCGCCGGACGCGCGCTACCCTCCAGGCATGGCTGGGACGGGCGGGCGCGGGCGACCCGGCCGCCGGTTGCGGCGGGTCGACGAGACCTCCGCCGGGGGCCTGGTGGTGGCCGACGACCCGATCACGGGGCCGCGGGCCGCCCTCATCGGCCGCACCGACCGACGCGGCCGGCTGCTCTGGTCGCTGCCCAAGGGGCACATCGAGGAGGGCGAGACCCCGGAGGACACCGCCGTCCGGGAGGTCGCCGAGGAGACCGGCATCATCGGCGAGGTCGTCGCCCCGCTGGGGATCATCGACTTCTGGTTCGTCGCCGACGGCCGCCGCGTGCACAAGACCGTCCACCACTTCCTGCTCCGCGCCGTCGGAGGGGCCCTGTCCGACGCCGACATCGAGGTGACCGAGGTCGCCTGGGTGCCCCTCGACGAGCTGAGCGAGCGGCTCGCCTACGCCGACGAGCGGGCCCTGGTGGAACGGGCTCCCGCGCTCCTCGCCGACAGCGCGTGAGCGGTCGGGACGCCTCCCGCACCGGCTCCGCCACTCCGGGCACCGGCGGAGAGCTGTCGTGACCCGGGCGGCTGCCGGGAGCGCCGGTGGCCGGTCCGGCGCTCCCGCTCGGACGCCGACCCGTGCCCGCCGCCGGACGACGCTGTGTGCCGCGCTGGCCACGCTGCTCACCGGCCCGCTGCTCGGGCTGGCCGCCCCGGCCGCCACGGCCGCCCCGGGTGACCCCGACCCCGCGGCCGAGGACGACGTCAGCGACACCGTCCGCCCGGTCCGGGTGGAGGTCGACCGCCTGGAGCCGCGCACCCTGACGCCCGGCGCGACCGTCACCATCGCCGGCACCCTGAGCAACACCGGCACCGAGACGCTGACCGACCTCGACGTCCGGCTGCAGCGCGGCGAGCTGCTCGACACCCGCGAAGAGCTGCAGACCGCCGAGACCGACCCCGACGCGACGACCGCCGTCACCACGCCGTTCCAGGAGGTGCCGGGCGAGCTGGAGCCCGGGGAGGAGCTGTCGTTCGCGCTCACGACGAACACCGGCGAGCTGCGCATCGACCGGGACGGCGTCTACCCGGTGCTGCTCAACCTCAACGGCGCGACCGCCGACGGGGAGCGCCGCCGCGTCGGTGAGCTGTCGACGTTCCTCGTGCAGCCCCCGGCGCAGCCGGCCGCACCGACCGGCGTCGCCTGGCTGTGGCCGCTGGTGGAGCGGACCCACCGCGACGCCGCCGGCCGGTTCACCGACGACGGCCTGGCCGAGGAGGTGGCCTCCGGCGGCCGCCTGGACCGGGCGCTGGCCGCCGTGGAGCGCCTGCCCGAGACGCCGGCCGCGGCGGGCAGCGAGCCCGCGCCGGTGGTGCGGGTGACCCTGGCGATCGACCCCGCGCTGGTCGAGGAGCTCGAGATCATGGCCGGCGGCCCCTACGACGTCGCCGGGCAGGAGGACGCCGGGGAGGGCACGGAGGACGCCGCCGCGTTCCTCGACCGGCTGCGCGCGGTCGCCGCCGACCACCCGGTGGTCGCGCTGCCCTACGGCGACGTCGACGCCGACGCCCTCACCGCGGCCGGGCTGCCCGACGTCGTCACCCGCAGCCTCCCCGGGACCCCCGACGGGACCGCCCAGGACGACCCCGACGCGCCCACCCCCGCGGCGCAGACCACCGGGGCCGCCGGCCCGGCCGAGGACGAGGACGAGGAGGCCACCACCGGCGCCGGCGCGGCCATCCTCGGCGACGCCCTCGGCGTCGAGCCGCGCACCGACCTGGCCTGGGCGGTCGGCGGGTCGCTGCGCGCCGACACCCTCGCCACCCTCCGCGCGGGCGGTGTCGACGAGGTCGTGCTGGCACCCGGTGGCCTGTCGGAGGGGGACGCGGCGCTCGGCCTGGACGGCGACGGCGCCGCGGCCCGGACGACGGTGCCCGCCGACGGCGGCGACGTCGACGCGCTGGTCGCCGACAGCGGGCTCGGCGGGCTGGTCGGCGCGGCGGCGAGCTCGCCGGGCGGGACGCGCATCGCCGAGCAGCGCTACCTCGCCGAGCTGGCCCTGCTCGGCCTCCGCACCGGGGGCGACCCGGCCGCCCCGCAGACCGTGCTGGTCGCCCCGCCCCGCGAGGTCGACGTCGACCCGGCGGGGGTGACCTCGATCATCGCCGCCGCGGCCCAGCTGCCGTGGCTGCGTCCGCTGACGGTCGCCCAGCTGGACGACGGCCCCACCGCCGACGCCGGTGAGCTGGTCCCGCCGGCCGAGCCGGGCGGCCTGGCCGCGGGCGGCCTCGCCGACGTCACCACCGCGGTGGACGTGCGCGACGACCTCGCCGGTGCCGTCGTCGAGGACGCCGGCACGGCGCTGGCCCCCTACGACGCCGCCGTGTCCCGGGCGACGTCCGCGGCGTGGCGGGACGACCCGGAGGGCTTCGGCGCGGCTGCCGCCGTCCTGCGGGCGACCCTGTCGGGGCTGCGCGAACGGGTCACCCTGCTCTCCCCGGCCGACGGCACCTACAGCCTCGGCTCCAGCAACGCCCCGCTCGTCCTCACCGTGCGCAACGACCTGCCCTTCGCCGTCCGCGTGCTGCTG
The DNA here is from genome assembly GCF_054050115.1 of Geodermatophilus sp. SYSU D00708. NCBI lineage: Bacteria > Bacillati > Actinomycetota > Actinomycetes > Geodermatophilales > Geodermatophilaceae > Geodermatophilus > Geodermatophilus sp. SYSU D00708. The sequence goes on from NZ_JBJGYS010000029.1 coordinate 38,080, forward strand.
GACCTGCAGACCCGCGGCAGCGCCCTGACCGTCGACGACATCGGGGCCCAGGTCCTCGCCCCCGACCAGCGGACGACGCTGCAGGTGCCCACCGAGGTGCGCCAGTCCGGCCGGTTCGGCGTCGTCGCCACGCTCACCACCCCGGACGGCGGGTCGCTCGGCGAGCCGGTGGAGCTGCAGGTCAAGAGCACCGCGTACGGGTCCATCTCGCTGATCACCACGATCGGCGCGGCGGCCCTGCTGGGGCTGCTCTTCCTGCGCCGCCTGGTGCTGTTCGTGCTGCGACGCCGCCGCGGGACGCCCGAGGAGGCCGGCGCCCCGGTGCCGCTGCCGCCGACGCGGAGCCCGGTGTGACCGGCGACCGCCCCGTCGGCGAGCAGCAGCGCCGCATCCCCCTGCCCCCGGTGCCGCCGCCGGAGCGCGCCGGCGGCGACCGCGGGGCACCGCGGGACGGCGCGACCCAGCGTGACGCCGGACGCCGGGTGCCGCCGTCCGGCCGGCCGGCCGCCCCGCCGCCGGTGCCCGCCTCCCCTCCGCCGCCGGTGCCCGGCCCCGGGTCGTCCGCGCTGCGGCTGCCCCCGCCGCCCTATCCGCAGGTGCCCGCGGCCCCGGCCGGGCCGGGCGCGGAGACCGGTGCGCGGCCGGCGTCGGAGACCGGTGCGCGGCCGGCGTCGGAGAACGCTGCGCGGCCGGGCCCGGAGACCGGTGCGCGGCCGGCGTCGGAGAACGGGGGCCGGCCGGCCGAGGCGCGGCCGACCGCGCCACCCGCGGCCCGCGCCCGACCGCTGCCGCCGGTCCCGCCGCCGCGGCCCCGTGCCCGCTTCGTCCCCGGCCCGGACGACACCCAGCTCATCCCCGTGCTGCCGGCGGTGCCCCGCCGCGTCGACGAGACCGACGAGGAGGTCGAGGCCCGCGAGGGCGCGCCCGGCGCCAGCCGCGGCATCCTGCGCGCCGCCGGGACGATGGCGGTCGCGACGCTGGTCTCCCGCGTCACCGGCCTGCTGCGCACGATGGTCCTGGCCGCGGCGCTGGGCGTGGGCCTGGTCAACGACGCCTACAACACCGCCAACACGCTGCCCAACATCGTCTACGAGCTGCTGCTCGGCGGCGTCCTGACCTCGGTGATCGTGCCGCTGCTGGTGCACGCCCAGGAGCGGGACGCCGACGGCGGCGTCCGGTACGCGCAGCGGCTGTCCACCGTGGCCCTCGTGGGCCTGGTCGGCGTGACGGCGGTGGCCATCGTGGTCGCGCCGTGGCTGACCTCGCTCTACGGCATCCAGGGCGATCCCGACCAGGTCCGGCTGGCCAACTGGCTGGCGCGGATCCTGCTGCTGGAGATCGTCTTCTACGGGCTGGGGGCGCTCGCCCAGGCGGTGCTCAACACCCGCGGGGTGTTCGGCCCGCCGGCGTGGGCGCCGGTCCTCAACAACGTGGTGGTCATCGCCACCGGCCTGCTGTTCGTCGCGGCCAGCGGGCCCGGCGACCTCACCCCCGCCACCATCACCGACGGCCAGGTGTGGCTGCTCGGCGTCGGCACCACGCTGGGCATCGCGCTGCAGGCGCTCGTGCTGCTGCCGCTGCTGCGCAGGGCCGGCGTCCCGCTGCGGCCCCGCTGGAACCTGCGGCAGACGGGCCTGCGCGAGGTGGGCGCCCTGGGGCTGTGGGTCATCGGCTACGTGGCGATCAGCCAGGTCGGCGTCGTCGTCGCCACCCGCATCGCCAACCAGGCGACCCGCGAGGGCGGCCTGGGCTCGAGCGCCTTCGCGATCGCCAGCCTGCTGTTCCAGATGCCCTACGGGATCATCGGCGTCGCCCTGCTCACGGCGCTGCTGCCGCGGATGAGCCGGGCCGCCGCCCGCTCCGACGTCCCGGGCGTGGTGCAGGACCTCTCCCTCGGCACCCGGCTGTCCGCGCTCGGGCTGCTGCCGGTGGCCGCCGCGCTCACCGTGCTCGGCCCGGCGCTGGCCACCGTCGCCTTCGCCCGCGGGAACACCGGCGTCGACGACGCCCGCGCGATCGGCGTGGCCCTCGCCGTGGGCGCGTTCGGGCTGCTGCCGATGGCGGTGACCCTGCTGCAGCTGCGGGTGTTCTACGCGATGAAGGACGCCCGGACGCCGACGCTCCTCCAGCTCGGCATGGTCGCCGTCCGGGTGCCGCTGCTGCTGCTGGTCCCGGTCGTCGTCGGCCCGCAGCACGTCGTGGCCGGGCTGATGCTGGTCACCAGCGTCACCTACGTGGCCGGCTGGGCGCTGGGCCACGTGGCGCTGCGCCGGCGGCTGGGGGGCCTGGGTGGGGCGCACACGCTCGGGACGGTGCTGCGGGTCGCCGCCGCGTCGGCGGTGGCGGCGCTGGCCGGGTGGGGCGTCGTCCGCGTGACCGACGACGCTCTGGGGACGTCGGTGGGGGGCTCGCTCGGCACCCTGCTGATCGGTACCGTGGTGATCGGCGTCGCGGCTCTGGCAGGGATCGTGCTCGCCCGAGTTCCGGAGACCCGTGCGCCCCTGGCTGCCGTCAGGGCCCGGCTGGGGCGCGGGTGAGCAGCGCGGCGGCGCCCCCGCCGGGGCAATCGAGCCGCCGGCCCGGAGCGAACAGGGGGTCGGCCGCGTCGATGACGTCCACGGCCACCGGACTCCCCGACCGCTACCGCCCCCTCGACGAGGTCGGCGCCCGCGAGACCACCGCGACCGGTGTCATCCGCTGCTGGCGCGCCAAGGACCGCATCCTCAACCGGGACGTCGCCATCCGGGTGCACAGCCCCGGCGGCGCGGCGGCGCGCGAGTGGATCACCCGGGCGCTCACCGCCGGCGGCCTGGCGACCCCCGCCCTGGCGATGGTCTACGACGCCGCCGAGGGCACCGGGGAGGGTGGTGACAGCGCCGCCTACGTGGTCAACGAGTGGATCGAGGGGCAGACGCTGGGCGAGCGGCTCGCCGAGGGCCCGATGCCCGACCGGGAGGTCCGCACCGTCCTGCGGCGGCTCGCCGAGGGCGTCGCCGAGGCGCACCGGGTCGGGCTGGCCGTCGGCGGGATCACCCCCGACACCGTCGTCCTGCGGCCCAACGGCCTGGTCGGGCTGCGGTCGGTCCCCGCCGCCAGCGGCACCATGCAGGGCGACATCGCCGCCCTCGGGGAGCTGCTCGAGTACTGCCTCACCGGCCGCCGCTCCGGCGACACCGTCGTCCCCGGCCGGCCCCCCGCAATGGCACCCGACCTGGCCGCGCTGGTCCGCCGCGCCCGCTCCACGCAGCCCGGCGCGGGGCTGTCCAGCGTCGCGGCCATGGCCGCGCTGCTGGCCGAGCGGCCCCGCGGCACGCACCCGTCGGAGCCGCTGCGCGGGCCGGACGAGACCGACAGCGGCTGGCTGCGCCGGCTGCGCGAGCGCCGTGAGGACGACGCCGACGACCCGGCGCCGACGGTGGACGGCTCCCGTTCCGGCGCCCGCCGGCTGGACCCCCAGGGCCGCCCGCCGGTGCCCGGCACCCGCGCCGACGACGCCGACGAGGACCTGCTGCCGCTGGCGGCCGGCTTCGGGGTGGAGGAGTACGACGGGCCCGCCGACGGGGACGAGGACCTCGTCGACGAGGACGAGGACGGCGTCGACGACGAGCCGCGCCCCGGGCGCCGCCGGCTGCTCATCGCCGCGCTGGTCGCCGCCACCCTCGCCGTCGTGGTGGGGCTGGCCTGGTGGTTCGGCTCCAGCGTGCTGTCGGTCGCGGACTCCGTGGGCGAGCCCAGCAGCCCGTCGGCGACCTCCCCCACCAGCGCGGCCCCTGCCCCCGAGGAGACGCCGTCCGGCGACGGCACGACGGCCGCGATCACCGCGGCGACGGTCTTCGACCCGTTCGGCGACGGCGAGCCGGAGAACACCGACGAGATCCCGCTCTCCTACGACGGCGACCCGGCCACCTCCTGGTCGACGCTGGAGTACCGGGGCTCGGCCGCCTTCGGCAACCTCAAGGACGGCGTCGGTGTCGTCTACGACCTCGGCTCGGACCAGTCCCTGGCCGGGGTCACGCTGGCCACCAACACCCCCGGCGCGACCGTCGAGATCCGCACCGGCGGGTCGCCCGACGGATCCCTCGACGACTTCGCGGTGCAGGCCTCCGGCGAGCTCGAGGCCACCACGGATCTGGACTTCACCGCCCCGGTGACCTCCCGCTACGTGCTGGTGTGGATCACCGGCCTGGTGCCCTCCGGCGACGGTTTCTCCGCCGACGTCGCCGAGGTGGAGCTGCGCACCGCGGGCTGAGCCGCTCCTTCCGCCCCAGGGAATGCGGCCCTCCTGCGCGGGGAATGCGGCCCCTACCATCCTCGTTGTGCCGCCCGTGACCACAGACCACCCGACCCCTGGACCTGCCGTGACCACCGAGGGGAACCCCGCGATCCCGCCGGCGGAGCACGACGGGATCCGCGACCTGATCATCATCGGGTCGGGGCCGGCGGGGTACACCGCCGCCGTCTACGCCGCCCGCGCCAACCTCCACCCGCTGGTGTTCGAGGGCTCCCAGTTCGGCGGCGCGCTGATGACCACCACCGAGGTGGAGAACTTCCCCGGCTTCGCCGAGGGCATCCAGGGCCCGCAGCTCATGGACGACATGCGCACCCAGGCCGAGCGCTTCGGCGCGGAGCTGGTCGCCCGGGACGTCACCGAGGTCGACCTCACCGTCGAGCCGAAGATCGTCAAGGTCGGGGACGAGGTGCACCGCGCCCACGCGGTCATCGTCGCGACCGGGTCGAAGTACCGGTACCTGGGCCTGGACAACGAGGCGCGGCTGCTGGGCCGCGGCGTCTCGGCCTGCGCCACCTGCGACGGCTTCTTCTTCCGCGACCAGGACATCATCGTGGTCGGCGGCGGTGACTCGGCGATGGAGGAGGCCACCTTCCTCACCCGCTTCGCCAAGACCGTGACCGTCGTGCACCGCCGCAACGAGCTGCGCGCCTCGAAGATCATGCAGAAGCGCGCCCAGGACAACGAGAAGATCCGCTGGCAGCTGGGCAAGACGGTCAGCGACGTGCTCGGCGAGAACACCGTCTCCGGCGTCCGGCTCACCGACGTCGAGACCGGCGCGACCGAGGAGGTCCCGGTCACCGGCGTCTTCGTCGCCATCGGGCACGATCCGCGCAGCGAGCTGTTCGCCGGCCAGCTGAAGCTCGACGACGAGGGCTACATCCAGGTGGAGCACCCCACCACCCGGACCAACATCGACGGCGTCTTCGCCTGCGGTGACGTGGTCGACCACATCTACCGTCAGGCCATCACCTCGGCCGGCACCGGCGCCTCGGCGGCCATCGACGCCGAGCGCTACCTGGCCGAGAAGTTCCACGAGCGCTGAGCGAGGACGTGCAGGGGCGTCACCTGGACCGGGCATAGACCAGGCATCGGGCCGGTTGTCCCTGCCGGGCCCAGTTCCGAGCCACGAAAGACTGAGGAGAACGACCATGGCAGGCAGCACCAAGACGGTCACCGACGCCACCTTCGCCGACGACGTGCTGGGCAGTGACAAGCCCGTCCTCGTCGACTTCTGGGCGGAGTGGTGCGGCCCGTGCAAGATGGTCGCTCCGGTCCTCGAGGAGATCGCCGCGGAGCACGGCGACAAGCTGACGATCGCGAAGCTCAACATCGACGAGAACCCGCAGATCGCGCGTGACTATCAGGTCATGTCGATCCCGACGATGACGGTCTTCCAGGGCGGCAAGCCGGTGAAGAGCATCATCGGGGCCAAGCCCAAGGGCGCGATCCTCTCCGACCTCGCCGACTACCTCTGAAGAACACCCCCTGCCCCCACCGCTCGCACGCTCGCGGCGGGGCCCTGCAGGGGCCGTGACCAGGGCCTCCCCCGCCACGTGCGGGGGAGGCCCTGGCGCGTTCGGGGCCCGGCGGCCTGCGCGTTCCGGCCCGGCGCGCTGGCGCGTTCGGGGCCGGCGCACGCCCCCGCTGGGCCGGGCCGGGTCCCGGGGACCACAATCGACCCACGATGGGAACCGACAGCCGCATGCACCCTCTGGGGCCGGGGGACCGTGGCCCCGCCGTGGCCGACGTGCACGCCGCCCTGCGCACGCTGGGACTGCTGCCCGCGGGGAACGGGAGCGCCGAGGAGGAGCCGCTGGAGCAGGCGGTCTACGACTCCTCCACCGAGCTCGCCGTCCGCCACTTCCAGCAGATCCGCGGGCTCAGCGTCGACGGCCGGGTGGGGGAGGAGACCTACCGGGCGCTGTCCGAGGCCCGCTGGTCCCTCGGCGATCGGCTGCTGCACCACGACCCCGAGCGGCCGATCCGGGGCGACGACGTCACCAACCTGCAGGACCGGCTGCACGAGCTCGGCTACGACGCCGGACCGGTGGACGGCGTCTTCGGCCCCGAGACCGAGGTGGGCCTGCGGGCCTTCCAGCGCGACTACGGCCTGACCTCCGACGGCACCTGCGGGCCGGCCACGCTGCGGGCGCTGCGCCAGCTCGGCCGCAAGGTCACCGGCGGGCGGCCGCAGCTGCTCCGGCAGAGCGCGAGCTTCGTGGAGAGCGGGCCGCACCTCATCGGCCGGCGGATCGTCCTCGACCCCGGCCACGGCGGCTCCGATCCCGGCAACACCGCGGGGGAGACGACCGAGGCCGACCTGGTCCTCGACCTCGCCTCGCGGATCGAGGGCCAGCTCGCCGCCGCCGGCGCCACGGTGTACCTGACCCGCGGCCGCGACCAGAACCCGACCGACACCGAGCGGACGCGGTTCGCCAACGACGCCCGCGCCGACCTCTTCCTCTCCCTGCACCTGGACGCGCACCCGTCCGAGCACGCCCGCGGGGTGGCCAGCTACCACTACGGCACCGGGTCGGGAGCGTCGTCCACGGTCGGCGAGCAGTTCGCCAACCTGGCCCGCCGGGAGATCATCGCGCGCACCGGCATGCTCGACCTGGGCACGCACCCCAAGACCTGGGATCTGCTGCGCACGTCCCGGATGCCGGCGGTGCGGATCGACTGCGGGTACCTCTCCCATCCGGTCGACCGGCTGCTGCTGCTCGACGCCCGGTTGCGCAGCACCGTCGCCAGCGCCGTCGTCGCCGCCGTCCAGCGGCTGTTCCTGCCCGCCGAGGCCGACCCGCCCACCGGCACCTTCGTCCTCCCCGGCCGGGTCTGAAGAAGCCGCAGAACACGGGAGCCGCCCTGCGAGGCGTCCTGACGAGCGGGGACCCGGAGGGTTCCCCGAGGAGGAAGGACGGGAAGGGCTCAGCGCAGCAGGGGACGGCACCTGGCCGCGGTGTCGTCCGGAGGACGACAGGCGGAAGGGTCCGTCTCGCCGTGTCCCCGGCGGGGGCGGCCGGAGGGCTCCCTACACTCGACGGGTGGCCTCCCTTACGCCCGGTACGTCCCCGGGCCCCGGTGTGAACCCCCACCCGGCGCCGCGCCACCCGCGGCTGGACCCGCTGGCGGACCGGTACGCAGCACGCACGCACGGGATGAAGACCTCCGAGATCCGTGCGCTGTTCTCCGTCGTCAGCCGGCCCGAGGTCGTCTCGCTGGCCGGCGGCATGCCCGCGGTCACCGCGCTGCCGCTGGACGCGGTGGGCTCGATGATCGGCGAGCTGGTCTCGGGCATGGGCGCGCAGACGCTGCAGTACGGCTCCGGCCAGGGCGACCCCCGGCTGCGCGAGCGGATCTGCGATGTCATGGCGCTGGAGGGCATCACCGACGCCTCGCCCAGCGAGGTCGTGGTGACCGTCGGCTCCCAGCAGGGGCTGGACCTGGTCACCCGGGTGTTCTGCGACCCCGGGGACGTGGTCCTGGCCGAGGGCCCGTCCTACGTCGGCGCGCTGGGCGTCTTCCAGGCGTCCGAGGCGCGGGTCCGGCACGTCCCGATGGACGACGACGGGCTGATCCCCGAGGCGCTGGAGCAGGCGCTCATCGAGTGCCGCGCCAACGGCGACCGGGTGAAGTTCCTCTACACCGTGCCGAACTACCACAACCCGGCCGGGGTCACCCTCTCCGAGCCGCGGCGCGACGCGGTCATGGAGATCGCCGAGCGCTACGACCTGCTGGTCATCGAGGACAACCCCTACGGCCTGCTCGGCTTCGACCGCGACCCGATGCGGGCCCTGCGCGCGCGCAACAACCGCCGGGTCATCTACCTCGGCTCGTTCTCCAAGACGTTCTCCCCGGGCCTGCGGGTCGGCTGGGTGCTGGCCCCGCTCGCCGTCCGGGAGAAGCTGGTGCTGGCCACCGAGGCGCAGGTGCTGTGCCCGCCGTCGCTGACCCAGTACGCCGTCGCGCGCTACCTGGACACCCAGCCGTGGCGCGAGCAGATCAAGCACTTCGTCGAGCTCTACCGCGAGCGGCGGGACGCGACGCTGGAGTCCCTCGAGCAGCTGATGCCCGCCGGCACCACCTGGACCAAGCCGGACGGCGGGTTCTACGTGTGGCTGAAGCTGCCGCACGGCCTCGACGCCAAGCTGATGCAGCCGCGCGCGGTCAACGCGCACGTGGCCTACGTGCCCGGCATCGGGTTCTACGCCGACGGCTCGGGCCGGGAGTACATGCGGCTGTCCTACTGCTATCCGGAGCCGGACCAGATCCGGGAGGGGGTGCGCCGGCTGGCCCGCGTCGTGGAGGCCGAGCTGGACCTGCACTCGACCTTCTCCGGCGTCGACACGGGCTCCTTCACCGCGCTCGGGGGGCCGCGCGTCCCCGGCGTCGACCCGTTCGTCGGCCCCGCCAACAGCGACCGTTACGAGGACCGCGCATGACCGAGACGGCACCGGCCGCCGACCCCGCCGCCACCCCGCACCCGCTGCGCGCCGTCGTCCTCGCCGGCGGGCTGAACTTCGAGCGCGAGGTCAGCCTCTCCTCGGGCACCCAGGTGTGGGAGGAGCTCACCCGCGCCGGCGTGGACGCCGAGGTGCGCGACGCCGACGCCGACCTGCTGCCCGGGCTGTCCGCCGCGCCCGCCGACGCGGTGTTCATCGCGCTGCACGGGGCCACCGGGGAGGACGGCGCGCTGCGGGCCGTCCTCGACCTCGCCGGCGTCCCCTACGTCGGCTCCCCGGCGGCCGCCTGCCGGCTGGCGTGGGACAAGCCGGCGGCCAAGTCCGTCGTCCGCTCCGCGGGCGTGACGACGCCGGACTGGGTGGCGCTGCCGCACAGCACCTTCCGCGAGCTCGGTGCCGGCGCGGTCCTGGACCTCATCGTCGCCCGGCTCGGCCTGCCGCTCATGGTCAAGCCGGCCTCCGGGGGGTCCGCCCTGGGCGCGCAGAAGATCACCCGGGTCGAGGACCTCCCCGCCGCGATGGTGAGCTGCTTCGCCTACGGGGACACCGTGCTGGTGGAGCGCTTCGTCGAGGGCGTGGAGCTGGCGCTGTCCGTCGTCGACCTCGGCGAGGGTCCCGAGGCGCTGCCGGCGGTGGAGATCGCCCCGGAGTCCGGCGTCTTCGACTACACCTCCCGCTACACCCCGGGCCTCACCGAGTACCACTCCCCGGCCCGCGTGCCCGACGAGGTGGCGGCCAAGGCGGCCACGCTCGCCGTCCAGGTGCACCGGGTGCTGGGCCTGCGGGACCTCTCCCGCACCGACGCCATCGTCAGCCCCGACGGCGAGGTCCACTTCCTCGAGGTGAACGTCTCCCCGGGGCTCACCGAGACGTCGATGTTCCCCATGGCCGTCGAGGCGGCCGGCTACTCGCTGGGCGACGTCCTCGCCCGGCTGCTGTCCCGCCGGGCCACCACCGCGCGCTGAAGGAGGACCGCGTCCTCCCCGCCCTGCGCACGCTCGGGGCGGGACCGGGGACGGGGCCGCAGGGAAGAGTGACGAAGGCCGGGTTCCGTCAGTGACGGAACCCGGCCTTCGTGTGTCTCCCTCGACGTCCGGCCCTCCTGCAGGGTCCCGCCGCGAGCTGGCGAGCGGTGGGGGGCAGGAGGGTCCTTCGTCAGTCCTCGGCTCGGCGCCCGGTGATGTCCGGGGCCATCTGGCCGATGATCCGCTGGAGGTCGTCGACCGAGCCGAACTCGACGACGATGCGGCCCTTGGCCCGGCCGATCTGGATCTTGACCTTGGTCTCGAAGGCGTCCGACAGCCGCCCGGCGAGGTCCTCGACGCCGGGTGCGCTGATCCGCCGGGTGCGCCGCTTCGCGGCCGGCTGCTCGGCAGCGGCCAGGGCGACCGCCTCCTCCGTCGCCCGCACCGACATCCCCTCGGCGACGATCCGGGTGGCGAGGGCCTCCTGGGCGTCGGCGTCGGCCAGGCCGAGCAGCGCCCGGGCGTGCCCGGCCGAGATGACCCCGGCCGCGACCCGCGTCTGCACCTTCACCGGCAGCTTGAGCAGCCGGATGGTGTTCGTGACCTGCGAGCGGCTGCGGCCGATCCGCTGCGCCAGCTCCTCGTGGGTGGCGCCGAACTCCTCCAGCAGCTGCTGGTAGGCCGCCGCCTCCTCCAGCGGGTTGAGCTGGACGCGGTGGATGTTCTCCAGCAGGGCGTCGCGCAGCAGGGCGTCGTCGGTGGTGTCGCGGACGATGGCCGGCACGCTGTCCAGCTCGGCCGCGCGGGCGGCGCGCAGCCGTCGCTCGCCCATGATGAGCTCGTAGCCGCCGTCACTGCGCTCGCGCACCACGATCGGCTGCAGGAGGCCGAACTCCCGCACCGAGTGGGTGAGCTCCTCCAGCGCCTCGTCGTCGAAGACCTGGCGAGGCTGCTTCGGGTTGGGGACGACGTCGTCGACGGCGACCTCGCGCAGCTGCGCGCCGGGGACGCCGACCGCGGCCTCCTCCACCTGGCGCGCGACCGAGGCGGCCGCCTCCGCCGCCGGCGGCAGCAGGTGCACCGGAGGAGCGGCCGGGGTCTCCGCGGGGGCGGCCGGCGCGGTGCCCTCCGGGCGCTCCCCGCCGTCCCCGGTCTCCGGCAGCGTCGGCTGCTCGACCGGCGGGGCGGTGGGGATCAGCGCCGCGAGCCCCCGGCCGAGACCGCCACGCTTGCTCATGCTCTCTCCTCAGGAGACGGGGGGACGGGCACGGTGGCCGCGTCGGTGTCGGGGAAGGCCAGGGAGGTCGCCGGCGGGGGAGCGGCGGGGGTGCCCGGCCCGGTCCGCGTGGCCAGGGGTGGCAGCGAGACCCCCCGTTGGGCGAGCTCGCGGGCGGCCTCGACGTAGCTGGTCGAGCCGCGCGAGCCGGGGTCGTAGGTGAGCACCGACTGCCCGTACCCGGGCGCCTCCGAGACGCGCACGTTGCGGGGGATGACCGCGTCGAGCACCAGGTCGCCGAAGTGGTTGCGGACCTCCTCGGCCACCTGGTCGGCGAGCTTGGTGCGGGCGTCGTACATCGTCAGCAGGATCGTCCGGACGGCGATGCCCGGGTTGAGGTGCTGGCGGACCAGGTCGATGTTGTTGAGCAGCTGGCCCAGCCCCTCCAGCGCGTAGTACTCGCACTGGATGGGGATGAGCACCTCGTCGCCGGCGACGAGCGCGTTGAGCGTCAGCAGCCCCAGCGACGGCGGGCAGTCGATCAGCACGTACCACGGCCGCTGCTCGGGCGGGAGGGCCTGCAGGTAGGCCTCGATCGCGCGGCGGAGCCGGTACTCGCGGGCCACGACGGAGACGAGCTCGATCTCGGCGCCAGCCAGGTCGATCGTCGCCGGCACGCAGTGCAGCAGCGGGCTGGCCGTCGTCGGGTGGACGACCTCCGACAGCGAGCTGTCGCTGACCAGGGCGTCGTAGACCGACGGCGTCCCCACGGTGTGCTCGACCCCGAGCGCGGTGCTGGTGTTGCCCTGCGGGTCCAGGTCGATGACCAGCGTGCGCAGGCCGTAGAGGGACAGGGCCACGCCCAGGTTCACCGCGCTCGTGGTCTTGCCGACGCCACCCTTCTGGTTGGCGATGGTGATGACCCGGACCCGGCCGGGAACCGGGAAGGGCTCCTGGTTCGCGGCGTGCAGCACGCGGGTGGCCCGCAGCGCCTCCATCGCGATCGGGCTGTCGAACTCCACTCCGGCGCCGGCCGCCTGGTCGGCGGCGAGGCTGGATCGCAGCCGCTCGCCGGGGTCGGTCATCGCAGGTCCTTCCTGCCGAGCCGTTTCACGTGGAACGGGTTCGGGAAGTGGTACGGGTTCCACGTGGAACAGCGCTCACCGTGCTCCACGCGTCATCACCACCACGGTAGTGGCAGCCTCTCCGAGGTCTGCGCCGACAGCCCGGACGTGCACGTCGCGCATCCCCACGGACTCCAGCTCGGGCACCAGGCCCGGCAGCTCCTCGACCGCGCGGGCGCCGACGAGCGCCACGAGCTGGGCACCGGGCCGCATCAGGCCACGGCACCAGGTCACCAGCCGGGGGAGGGCGGCGACCGCCCGCGCGGTGACGACGTCGACCGGGCCGACCGCCGCCCGCACGGAGCGCTCCTCCGCCCGCCCGCGCACGACCCGCCACGGCACGGCGAGCTCGGCGACGACCTCCTCGAGGAACTCCACCCGCCGGGCCATCGGCTCGACGAGGGTCAGGCGGAGGTCCGGGCGGGCCAGCGCCAGCGGCACCCCGGGCAGGCCGGCGCCGCTGCCGACGTCCACCACCCGGGCGTTCGCCGAGACCGCCTCGGCGACCGCCGCGCTGTTGAGCACGTGCCGTTCCCACAGCCGCGGCACCTCGCGCGGGCCGATCAGGCCGCGGACCACGCCGTCGGTGGCCAGCCGGGCCACGTAGCGCTCGGCATCGGGGAGCGCGTCCCCGAACACGGTGCGCGCGGCAGGTGGGGCCGGCGGGACGGGAGGTGCGCCGGCGTCGGGAGTGGCGGGACCGGTCACCGATCGGGCAGGACGACGACCCGGCGGTTGGGCTCCTCGCCCTCGGACTCGCTGCGCACCCCGGACATCCCGGCGACGACGTCGTGGACGACCTTGCGCTCGAACGGGTTCATCGCGACCAACCGCTCGGGCTGCCGGCTCTGGGCCACCCGGCGGGCCGCCTCCGCGGCCAGCGAGGTCAGGTCCGCCCGGCGCTTGGCCCGGTACCCGCCGATGTCGAGCATCAGCCGGCTGCGCACCCCGGTGGACTGCGCCACGGCCAGGCGGGTCAGCTCCTGCAGCGCCTCCAGCACCGCGCCGTCCGGCCCGACCAGGTCGCGCAGCTCGCCGCCGACGATGGCGACCGACGCCCGGTCACCCTCGACGTCGAGGTCGATGTCACCGTCGACGTCCAGGATGTCGAGCAGCCGCTCCAGGTAGTCGCCGGCCACGTCGCCCTCGCGGACGAGGAGGTCGTCCCCGTCGGCGTCGTCGGCGTCCTCGTCGTCGGCGTCCTCGTCGGCCGTTTCGTCGTCAGCCGTGTCCTCGTCGTCCGCGGGGTCCACGACGGCGTCCGCGCTGTCGGCGTCCGGGTCGGGCAGGTCGGGCTGGTCCGGGCCGGTGGCCGCGTCGGGCACGGGGCTGAGGACGGCGCCGGAGGTGGCCTCCGCCGTCGCGGCGGTCTCGGCCGTGTCAGTGGGGTGCTGCGGGGCGCTCATCGCGTTTCCTCCCAGTCGGTGCGGGCGTCCGGGCTTCCCCGGTGGTCGATGGCCGGCGGGCGTCCGCAGCGGACGCCGGCGGTGTCAGCGGCGCTTGCGCTTCCCCCGGTTGGCCGGGCCCGGGCTGCCGCCGCGCGCGCCACCGCTGCGCGGACGGTTCCCGGCCGGACCGGCCGCCCCCGGGGACTGGCCGTTGGACCCGGCGGCGGAGGCGCCGGGCGGCTGCACGCCGTCGGCCGGGGTGGTGTCGCCGGTGGGGTTGGAGGTGTCGACCGTCGAGGCGGGCGCCGCGGGGCGGCCGGGCTTGGGCCGCACCGGCTTGGCGCCGGGCTTGGGCGCGAGGGTCTTCGGGTCGATCGCCGGCTTGTCGGCGGCGGCCTTGGCCTTGGCGGCGGGGGACCCGGGCGGGGGCATCTTGCGCAGGATGAAGAACTGCTGCCCCAGCGTCCACAGGTTGTTGGTGAACCAGTAGAGGAGGACGCCGATCGGGAAGAAGAAGCCGGTGACGAAGAGGCTGATCGGCATGCCGTAGAGCAGCAGCTTCTGGACGGTGGCCGCCTGGCCCTCGACCGGCCCCGAGCGCTTCATGGTCTGCTTCTGGGTGACGTACGTCGTCGTGCACATCACCACGATGAGCAGGAAGGCGACGATCCGGATGCTCGTGTAGCTGACCCCCGGCAGGGCGAGGATCGCCTGCTCCTTCGCCCCCGTCATGTTGAACGAGGAGGAGATGGGGGCCCCGAAGAACGGCGCGCGGGCCGCCTCGTCGGTGAGCTCGTCGCTCCAGCCGTAGAGGCCGGGCGCATTGGGAGCGAGCCGGCGCAGCACGTGGAACAGGGCGAGGAAGACCGGGATCTGCGGCAGGATCGGCAGGCAGCCGGCCAGCGGGTTGACCCCGCGCTCCTTCTGCAGCGCCATCATCGCCTGGCTGAAGCCCTGCTTGTCGCTGCCGTACTGCTTCCGCAGCCGCTGGATCTCCGGCTGGATGTCCTGCATCGCCCGCTGCGACTTGACCTGCTTGACGAACAGCGGGAACAGGATCAGCCGGACGGTGACGACCAGGAAGACGATCGACAGCGCCCAGGCCAGGCCGGACAGGCCCGTCCCGGCGGCCGGGTCACCGAAGACCCAGTCCCACAGCGAGTGCCACTGGGCCATGACCCAGGAGATGGCGGTGTACAGCCAGTCAAGCAACGCCAGCCTCCTGCTGCGCGGCCCGGCGAGGTGCCGGAGGGTGAGCTCGGTCGGTCTCGAGTGGTGTCCTGCGCGGCGGCACCGGGTCGAACCCACCGGGGTGCCAGGGCGCGCACTTGAGCAGCCGGCGCAGCGCCAGCCAGGTCCCCCGCCCCGCGCCGTGCACCGCGATCGCCTCGGCGGCGTAGGCGCTGCAGGTGGGGGCGAAGCGACACCGCGGCGGCAGCGCCGGGCTGATCGCCCGCTGGTAGAAGCCCACCGCGGCCAGCAGCGCCCGGCCCACCCACCCGCGCGCGGCGGGGGCAGGGGGTCCGACGGGGCCCGGGACGGCGGTCACGAGGTGCGTGCCCGTGCGCTGAGGAGCCGGTCCAGGCCCGCGGCCAGGTCGCGCCCCAGGTCCGCCGAGGTGGCTGCCGCGGCCTCGGGCCGGGCCCGCACCACCAGGTCGGCCGACGCCGGGAGACGGTGCAGCTGGTCGCGGACCACCGCGCGCAGCCGCCGGGTGACCCGGTGCCGGACGACGGAGTTGCCCACGGCCTTGCCCACCACGAAGCCGGCCCGTGGACCGCCGTCCCCTCCGGCGTCGCCGGGGGTCGGGGTCACGGGCCGTTCGGGGAGGTAGTGGAGCACCATGGTCGGCCGTCCGGCACGCCTACCGGACCGGACGACCGCGGTGAACTCCGGACGCCGGCGCAGGCGTGCCTGCGCGGGCAGCACCTCAGGCGGAGAGCTTCTCGCGCCCCTTGCGCCGACGGCCGGCGATGATCGCCCGGCCCGCGCGGGTGCGCATCCGCAGCCGGAAGCCGTGGGTCTTGGCCCGGCGGCGGTTGTTCGGCTGGAACGTGCGCTTGCTCACGAGGTACTCCCACTACACGACGTCGACGGTGCGCACCCACCGGTGGGCGGGCACGCGCGGAGGGACGGGTGGAACTCGGCAGGACCGGCTCCCCGTCCACAGACTCCCGCCAGCATAGCCGAGGAATCGCGGACGCCGGAGGGTCGGTCCGACGCCGACTTCCCAGGGTCCACCACGCCCCGCAGCAGAGGGCAGCGACGCGCCGCACCCCGCGGGCGACGCGCCCGTCGGCACGCCGTCGAGCAGTGCCGCCGTCGTTGCCGGGCTGTGGACGAGGCTGTTAGCGTCGCCGTCGCTCCACACCGGACACCCGAGTCCGGCGCAGGGGCCGCACCGCTCGGTCGACCGACCACCGCGCCCTCCGGACCATCCCCCCAGAACGACCTCCGACCAGCGACGACGCCTCTGCCCGATTCACTCGATCGGATGCCGGTCCCGTGCGTCGCCAGTCGTGCACAGCCTGTGGACACTGGTGTGGACAGCGCGTGTCCGGATGTCCACAGCGGGGGACTGATCGGGGGACGACGGAGCCCGGCTGCGGACGGTCGCGGCAGGGGCGACGCACACACGGTTTGGGGAGGACAGGGCCATGGCCGATGCCACGGTGGATCTGGCGACGGTCTGGGACCAGATCCGCGAGCGGCTGGCCACGAGCCTGTCCCCGCAGCAGAACGCGATGCTCAACCTCACCCGCCCGGTGGGTGTGTTCGAGGACACCGCGGTGCTGTCGGCGCCGAACGAGTTCACCCAGACCGTGCTCGAGTCGCGGATGCGCCGCGTGCTCGCCGAGGCACTGTCCGAGCACCTCGGCCGCGACATCCGGGTCGCCGTCCAGGTGGAGGACACACCGGCCGAGCCCGAGCCGCCGCGCCCGGAGGTCCCGACCCGGCGTCGGTGGTCGGCGGTCGAGGCCCAGCGGGCCGAGGAGGACCGGGAGACCCGGGACCGCGCCGACGACGGGCGCAGCGCGTTCGGCGTACGCACCGACGTCACCTCGCCGCTGACCTGGGAGCGCGACGCCGCGGAGCGGCAGTCACCGCCCGAGCCGCCGGCCGCCGAGCGCGAGGAGGAGTGGTCGCCCACCGACTGGAGCCCGCCGGCCCGCCGGGCCGCCGCCCGGGGCGGGCGGGCACCGCGTGACTGGGGTGGTGAGGACGGCGCTGCCGTCCTGCCCTTCGACATCGACCCCGGCCCCGAGCCTCAGGAGGACGAGCCGGCCGCGCCGGCCGGCCGCGGCCGCCGGGTGGCCCCGCCGCGCGGTGGGGACGCCGTCCCGCTGTTCGGCGATCGCCGGGCGCCGACCGGCGCGCAGGACCCGGGCCTGAACCCGAAGTACGTCTTCGACAGTTTCGTCATCGGCAACAGCAACCGGTTCGCCCACGCCGCGGCCGTCGCGGTGGCCGAGGCGCCGGCCCGCGCCTACAACCCGCTGTTCATCTACGGCGACTCCGGGCTGGGCAAGACCCACCTGCTGCACGCCATCGGCCACTACGCGGCACGGATGTTCCCCAACGTGCGGGTGCGGTACGTGAGCACCGAGGAGTTCACCAACGAGTTCATCAACCTGGTCCACTCCGGCCGGGCCGAGGACTTCCGCCGCCGCTACCGGGACATCGACTTCCTGCTCATCGACGACATCCAGTTCCTGGAGCGCGCCGAGCGGACGCAGGAGGAGTTCTTCCACACGTTCAACACGCTGCACAACGCCAGCAAGCAGATCGTCATCACCTCCGACCGGGCGCCGAAGAAGCTGACGACGCTGGAGGACCGGCTGCGCACCCGCTTCGAGTGGGGGCTGATCACCGACGTCCAGGCGCCGGACCTGGAGACCCGCATCGCCATCCTGCGGAAGAAGGCCTACGGCGAGCGGCTGCAGGTGCCCGACGCGGTGCTGGAGTTCATCGCCAGCAAGGTGCAGACCAACATCCGCGAGCTCGAGGGCGCGCTGATCCGGGTCACCGCCTTCGCCAGCCTCAACAAGCAGCAGGTCGACCTGCCGCTGGCCGAGCTGGTGCTCAAGGACCTGATCAGCGACGAGCAGGGGCCGCAGATCACCGCGGCGATCATCATGGCCGCCACCGCCGAGTACTTCTCGGTGACGATGGAGGAGCTGCAGGGCTCCAACCGCAGCCGCACGCTGGTCAACGCCCGTCAGATCGCGATGTACCTGTGCCGGGAGCTCACCGAGCTGTCCCTGCCGCGGATCGGTGCCTCCTTCGGCGGCAAGGACCACACCACGGTCATGCACGCGGTCAAGAAGATCACCAACCTGATGAGCGAGCGCCGGGCCACCTACACGCAGGTCACCGAGCTCACCGCCCGGATCAAGAGCCGCGCCCGGCAGTAGGAGGACGCCCGGCTCTGCTGCGGCCTGTCGCGCGTCGTCCGCACGGCGGCCGTGCACGGCGGCGTCCCATCCGCCAGGGCCGCAGAACCCCGCTCGTCCTCCGGGGTGTCCCGCTCGTTGTCCACAGACCTGTGGGCGGTCGTGTGTGCGTCGTCCCCGCGTGGACGGCGGTCTGGTGGTCACCCGAACCGGTGACCTCGGTCGACTCGTCGAGAAGTTGTCCCCAGGAATGTGCACAGCCTGGGGAGATCTCACGCCGACCGCTCACACGCGGTCACGACCGGCGCAGGACGGCGCCGGATCCCCGAGGCGGTGTGATTTCCGCCGTTGGCCCTCTGACCTGCACGTTCTCCCGTCCGCGCTGGTGAGTGCCGGCGTCGTCCCCGGCCGGGGCCGGCGGGGCTGGGTACGGACTGGGGACGGGGGCGGGACGGACCGGGGACAGGAGGTGGACGGACGGCGGTGGGTGTGCACGGCCGTCGAGATGTCCACGTGTCGACAACAGCCGGTGCTCGTCCACCCACAGCGGGCCAACATGTCGACTTCGGGCCTGACCTGCGGGTTCGGCCTCGATCCCCAGGTTCCACACCAGTGATGACGAGGATGAGGGAGAGAGATCGAGGTTTTCTCGAACCACATTCAGGGTGGGGAAGCTGCGGCCCGAGGGGCGGGAGCGGTCTCTCGGAGGGACTGCGGTTACCCCCTTGTCGCCGGTAGAAGGCACGATGAGCACCGCAGCAGCAGGAGTACGGAAGCTGGGGTGGATCAGGTCATGAAGTTCCGGGTGGCACGTGAGGTGCTCGCCGATGCCGTCGCCTGGACGGCGCGCAGCCTGCCGCCCCGGCCGTCGGTGCCGGTCCTGGCCGGGATCCTGCTGGAGGTCGACGGCAGTCAGCTGTCGGTCTCCGGCTTCGACTACGAGGTCTCCGCCCGGGCGGAGGTCGACGTCCAGGCCACCGAGAGCGGGCGCACGTTGGTGCCGGGTCGGCTGCTGGCCGAGATCACCCGCGCCCTGCCGCCGCACCCGGTCGACATCACCGCCGAGGGCCCGCGGTTGTCGATCGCCTGCGGCAACGCGCGGTTCAGCCTGCCGACGCTGCCGGTGGAGGACTACCCGTCCCTGCCGGCCATGCCGTCGTCGGCAGGAACGGTCGACAGCGACGTCTTCGCCGAGGCGGTCGGGCAGGTCGCCGTCGCCGCGGGCCGGGACGACACCCTGCCGATGCTGACCGGCGTCCGGCTGGAGATCGAGGACGACCTGGTCACCCTCGCCGCGACCGACCGCTACCGGCTGGCGGTGCGCGAGTTCGCCTGGCGGCCGGAGACCCCGGGGCTGTCGGCGGCGGTGCTGGTGCCCGCGCGCACCCTGGCCGACGCCGCCCGCACGCTGACCAGCGGCCCGGAGATCACGATCTCGCTGTCCTCCGGCGGCGCCGGCGAGGGCATCCTGGGCCTGTCCGGCAAGGACCGGCAGACCACGACCCGCCTGCTGGACGCGGAGTTCGTCAAGTACCGGGCGATCATGCCCAACGAGTCGCTCGCCAACGCGACGCTGCCGGTCGGGCTGTTCACCGACGCCGCCAAGCGCGTGGCCCTGGTCGCCGAGCGCGGCACGCCACTGCGCTGCGAGTTCACCCCGGGCCAGGTGACCCTGCGCGCCGGCGGCACCGACGACGAGGGCCAGGCCGAGGAGCGCTGCGACGTCGAGTTCGACGGCGAGCCGTTGACCATCGGCTTCAACCCGACGTTCCTGCTCGACGGCCTGGCCTCGGTGCACACCAGCCGCGCGCGGATGGACTTCACCAGCCCGCTCAAGCCCGCCGTCCTCTCCGGCGTGGAGGAGCCGGCGGCCGACGACGAGGGCGAGGCCCGACCTGCCGAGCGGCCGGGCAGCTACCGCTACCTGATCATGCCGGTGCGCCTGCCCGGGTGATCCGAGGGCTCTCCTGCCGCTCGCGCGCGGGCTCCGGCAGGAGAGTCACGGGGGCCGTCGCGCGGCGGCCGCCCCGGTCGACCACGATGGGGTCGAGGACGTGCGGGCCGGATGGCCGTCGAGAAGGGACACAGTCGTGCAGCTGGGGCTGATCGGGCTGGGCAAGATGGGCGGCAACATGCGCGAGCGGCTGCGCCGCGCGGGCCACGAGGTCGTCGGTTTCGACCACCACCCGGAGAAGCGGGACGTCGACGACCTGCCCGCGCTGGTCGAGGCGCTGCAGGCGCCTCGGGTGGTGTGGGTCATGGTGCCGGCGGGTGAGCCCACCCGGGCCACGGTCAAGGAGCTGGCCGAGCTGCTGAGCCCCGGCGACGTGATCGTCGACGGTGGCAACTCCAAGTACACCGACGACCAGATCCACGACGTGATGTGCCGCGAGAAGGGCGTCGGCTACGTCGACGCCGGTGTCTCCGGCGGGGTCTGGGGCCTGGAGAACGGCTACGCGCTCATGGTGGGCGGCACCAAGGAGGACGTCGCCAAGGTGCAGCCGGTCTTCGACGCGCTCAAGCCCCCGGCGCCGAAGGACGAGTCGGGCCAGGAGCTGCCCGGCGCCGGCTTCGTGCACGCCGGTCCGGTGGGCGCCGGGCACTTCTCCAAGATGGTCCACAACGGCATCGAGTACGCGATGATGCAGGCCTACGGTGAGGGCTACGAGCTGCTGGCCGCCGTCGACCTGATCGAGGACGTGCCCGGCGTCGTGAAGTCCTGGACGCAGGGCACGGTCATCCGCTCCTGGCTGCTGGACCTGCTGGTCCGCGCGCTGGAGGAGGACCCGGCGCTGGAGAAGATCACCGGCTACGCCGAGGACTCGGGCGAGGGCCGCTGGACCGTCGAGCAGGCCATCGAGAACGCCGTCCCGATGCCGGCGATCGCCGCCTCGCTGTTCGCCCGGTTCTCCTCCCGGCAGACCGACTCGCCGACGATGAAGGCCGTCGCCGCGCTGCGCCAGCAGTTCGGCGGCCACGCGGTGCACGCCGTGCAGGCGCAGGAGGCCGAGCGCCCCGCGTGAGCACGCTCCTCTCGACCTCTCGGAGGGGGGGGGGGGGGGGGGGGGGGGGGGGGGGGGGGGGGGGGGGGGCGGGCGGGGCGGGGGGGGGGGGGGGGGGGGGGGGGGGGGGGGGGGGGGGGGGGGGTGGGGGGGGGGCGGCGCC